>WGBN01000206.1 GCA_015494245.1 Saprospiraceae bacterium
GTCATCCGCGTTCTATCACGTCCCTATTGGCTATCTCCCGAGCCGGCGCCATAGGATAAGCTAATCTTCAAAAATCCGCTCCCCGATCTTCCGCTTTGGCTCCAGCTCGGGGATCGGAGATGGGCTCTTACAAAGGTTCAATTGTCAGATGGTGTCATTTATTTTATGCCACTTTGCAACCAAGCCTAAGTTGACAAAAAATAAAAGGAGTATTGGATATGCGCTGAATTTTGGGCATATTGCCATCTCAAAACTTAATGAACCATTGATCTAAAACACCTTTTTGCATTTTGATAAATGTACCCAAACTACGCTGAACATGCATAAATACCTCTTGTTTCTGACTGTTTTTCTCGTCTTTGCCTCCTCTTGCCGTGACCCGGTGGACGAGGTGGAAATCCGCAATAAGGAGGACAAGCTGCTGGAGAAATTTTACATTACCAAAGAGGGGCACAAGCGCCATGGCCCTTATGTGAGGTATGACAGTACCGGCGGGGGCTTGCTGGAGGAGGCCAATTACCGGTATGGTCAATTGGACGGGGCGTACAGGCTGTACTACCCTTCCGGTCGCTTGCAGGAAGAGGCCACGTATAAAGACGGCAAGTTGGAGGGCGTGCGCAAATTGTACTATGAACGCGAGGAAAGGCTGCAGATTGAAGAGCACTACCACAAGGGTTTGTTTGAGGGGCCTTACCGGACTTATTACGAAAACGGGCGACTCAACCAAGAGGGGCAATACATCAACAACGAGATGGCCGGCGAGTGGAAGCGCTACTATCCTTCGGGTCGTTTGATGGAGGTGGTGCAGTTTGAGCACAACGAGGAAAACGGTCCTTTTGTGGAGTACTATGAAAATGGCAATCTCAAAGCCGAGGGCACTTATCTCGGTGGTGATAAGGAGCATGGCCTGTTGTTGCTTTACGACTCTACCGGCACGCTGGAGCGCAAGATGCGTTGCAATCACGGCATTTGCAAGACCTTTTGGCTGGCCGATTCTACGGCAGTTTTTCCCGACACTACAGTCAATATTCCGGACTCGCTGTTGAGGTTTTAAAACTTTCGGGCTGTAAAACAGCCCGTTTAGAATTGCGTTACAGAAAGCATGAGAACACTTATACCCACGCTTTCCCTGCGCTTGTCAATTCGTCTTTTTTGCCTGGCTCCGGCGCTTTTGGCGGGCAGCCTTTCTTTGCCTGCGCAAGTTACGGGCGGCGATGCCGCTTATGAATTCATGGACCTGCCGGCTTCGGCTCGTTTGCAGGCTTTGCGCAACAACCTCATCAGCATATCGGATGGAGATGTGGCTCTGGCTTCGCTGAATCCCGCCTCGCTCAATGAGCAGGCTCATGGCCGTCTGTCCTTTTCTCATGCCTTTTTGCTGGCAGGCACACAGACCGGCTATTTCGCATACGGGCACCATTTGGCGAAAGCCCATATCACCACCCATTTTGCTTTGCGCTACATGAATTACGGAGACTTCGCCGGCACGGACGAACTCGGCATGACTACTACGACTTTCAAGGCCAAAGAAGTGGCCATGACCCTCGGCGCATCTAAGGAACTCTACCCCCGCCTGAGTGTGGGGCTCAACCTGAAAGTAGTCAGCTCGGCTTTTGAACAATACAACTCCTGGGGCTTACTGGGCGACCTCGGTTTTTTGTACCGCGATACGAGCCGCGACCTCAGCATCGGCTTGGTCTTCCGGCAATTTGGTCGCCAACTGACTACCTATGCGGGTACCCGCGAGCCCGTGCCCTACGACCTGCAAGTGGCCCTCAGCAAGCGCCTCAAATACCTCCCTTTCCGCCTCACACTCATGTACCACAGCCTGAACCGGTGGAACATCCTCTACGACGACCCGAATGCAGAAGAGCCTTTACCTCTCTTTAGCGATGAGCAGCCTTCCGGACAGGGCTTCAATTGGCTCGACAACCTGGCACGCCACTTCACCCTAAGTGGAGAATTCCTGTTGGGTAAGCGCGAAAACTTTAATCTGCGCCTGGGCTACGACCACCAGTTGCAGCGCGAAATGAAAGTGCGCAGCTACCGCAGCCTGGCCGGCTTCAGCCTCGGCTTTGGACTGAAAATCAATCGCTTTAAAATAGATTACGGGCATAGCTTTCAGCATCTTGCGGGGGGGTATAATTATTTTAGTGTGAGTACTTTGCTTAGTGAGTTTCGCAAGGGAGGGGGGTGATTAATGTGGAGTGCTTCGCACTCTAATGTGGAGCCTGCCTGCTGCCAAGGCACCGGCAGACAGGCCCCACATTAGGCGCGAAGCGCCTATATTCCCTATCTTTGCCCCATGAAACCTCTACACCACATCCCGCTTCTCCTCTTCTTCCTGCTCCTCTCCCCCCTGTCTGCTCAGAAGTCTTTGCTGCAGTCAGGGCCTATGTTGGGTTATTCCGAAATGCGCGAAGTAATGATCTGGGTGCAGACCACCGAGGCTGCCTCAGTGAAAATTGCCTATTGGAAGCAAGGCAGCAGGGAAAAGTTTTTCACCCCTGCTGTGCAGACGCAAAGGGAAACGGGCTTTACAGCCCACCTCATCGCCGATGAGTTGGAGCCCGGCGGTGTTTACAACTACCGGCTCTACATCAACGGGGAGGCGGTGAAGCTGCCCTATCCCTGTACTTTCCGCACCCAAACGCTTTGGCAGTGGCGCACTGACCCTCCTGATTTCAGTTTTGCTGTGGGCAGTTGTGCTTATATCAATGAAGAAAAATACGACCGCCCGGGCAACAGCTACGGAGGCGATTACTACATTTTTAAGTCTATAGACCGCGACAGGCCCGAGTTTATGCTGTGGCTGGGCGACAATGTTTATTATCGCGAAGTGGATTGGTTTGCGCGTTCTTCCATGATCAAGCGCTATACACATACGCGCTCTGTGCCGGAAATGCAACCGCTGCTGGCCCATACGCACAACTACGCCATCTGGGACGATCACGATTACGGACCCAATGATTCCGACCGCAGCTTTATCCATAAAGACCAGTCCCGTGAAGTCTTTCAACTCTTTTGGGCCAATCCCACTTACGGCCTGGACGGGCAGCACGGCATTACGACCTTTTTTCAGTGGGGCGATCTGGATTTCTTTCTGCTCGATGACCGCTACTTCCGCTCGCCCAACGACTGCAAGACCTGCGATTGCACCATCCTCGGAGAAGAGCAGCTCAACTGGCTGATCGAAGCTCTGGTTAACAGCCAGGCTTCTTTTAAAATGATCGCCATAGGCGGCCAGGTGCTGACCACGGAAAAACACCACGAAACCTACATCAACCTCTGCCCCGAGGAACGCCAACGCCTGCTCTCCCGCATCGCTGCCGAAGGCATCGAAAACGTCGTCTTCCTCACCGGTGATCGCCACTTCTCCGAATTGAGCCGCTATACCAACGAGGCAGGCATTGAGGTCTATGACCTCACCGTCTCTCCCCTCACCTCCGGCCACTCCGTTTACAAAGACCAGGAAAATGCCCTGCGCGTAGAGGGCACGGCAGTGTTCGAACGCAATTACGCCATCCTCTCCGTCAGCGGCCCCCGCGAAGCGCGCAAGCTCACCATTGAAGTGAAAAACTCTGCAGGCGAACTGCTTTGGAGTAGAGAAATTCAATGAACTTCCCTCCCCACTAAAAATCTTTTTTGCGGATGTACTTAGTATGAAGAATTAGTCATACCTTTGCCCCGATTTTCTGAAAGGGGGTAATTTATTTGGCTTTCGCCAAATGAAACAACTTCCCGGAATCGAAGAATTTGCGGTGGAAATTGCCGCTTAAACATAGAGGTACATGCGCATTCGTACGACAGGAATTCTGACATGTCTGATGCTCGCTTTAAGTTGGCCGCTGTGGGCTCAGCACGAGGGAGAGCAGCATACGGCAACTGCTCACGAAGCGGAGGCCGCTACGGAGGAGCACGCTCAGGAGGGCGAAGCCCATCACGCTACCTGCTCTTGCGAGCACGAGGGAGAAGGAGAATTCGATGTGGCAGCTGTGGCCTTTCATCACATTGGCGATGCCAATGCCTTTCACATCTGGGGGGATATTTACTTCCCCTTGCCCGTGATGCTCTATGACCGCCAGGGCGGCAAGTGGGATGTAATGATGTCGTCTCGCTTTGATTACAAGCACAATCACGGCAACGGCCGCAAGGCCATCAATCGCTACGTGCTGGTGGAGGGCGTCATTTACAGGGTGATTGACGAGCATTTTCCCTCAGAAGAAGTACAGCTGGATTGTGTCTCAGAAATAGAACACAAAGGGGAGAAGCACCCGGCCATCGTTTACAAGGGGCAGTGCTATGAGTTGGAGGCTAAGACGACTTGGGACGGAGGCTTTACCGGCGGAGGGCCCACTTCGTTTTACGACTTTTCGATTACGAAGAACGTCTTCACCATGTTGTTGGTGTTTTTCCTGTTGGGATGGATGTTCGTCTCTGTGCGCAAGGCCTACCAAAAGCGCCAGGGCATGGCGCCTACGGGCCTGCAAAACCTGGTAGAGCTGATGATCATGTTCATCCAGGAAGAAGTGGCCAAGCCCTTTATCGGCAAGCACTATTTCCGCTATATGCCCTTTTTAATTTCCCTGTTTTTCTTCATCCTGGCTTTGAATCTGATTGGACAGATTCCCTTTTTCCCGGGTTCAGGCAATGTGACGGGGAACATCAGCGCCACGGCAGGCCTGGCATTGGTTACGGCCTTCAGGGTTTACACTTCGGGCAACAAGCACTACTGGGAGCACGTATTTTGGATGCCGGGCGTGCCGGCCTGGGTGAAGATCATTCTTACTCCGGTGGAGGTTTTGGGCCTGCTCATTAAGCCATTTACCCTCATGCTGCGTTTGTTTGCCAACATCACGGCCGGACACATTGTGTTGATCAGTTTTGTAGGCCTGATCTTTATCTTTGGCAAAATGGGGCAAAGCATAGGTGGCGCAACAGCCGGAATTCTTTCAGCTTTTGTATTGAATGGCTTTATGATGGCCATTGAGGTGCTGGTAGCCCTTATTCAGGCTTTTGTGTTTACGCTGCTTGCTGCTTCTTACCTGGGCGATGCCACCCAGGAAGCACATTAGAAAGAAAGTGATGTTTGGCGAAAGCCAAACGAACTATAAGATTTTTTTACACAAACATTTTGAATCATGACTGGATCAATAACTGCTCTTGGACTTGGTTTGGCCGTTTTGGGTGCCGGCGTCGGCATTGGTCAAATCGGTGGTCGCGCCATGGATGCTATCGCTCGTCAGCCTGAGGCTGTAGGTGACATCCGCGCCAACATGATCCTTACCGCTGCCTTGATCGAGGGTGTTGCCCTCATCGCTGTGGTATTGGGTTGGTTGGGCTAATTGCGCAGACGCGAAGTCCGCACGAAAAAGTGAAGGGCGCGGAGGCGGTTGGCCTCTGCCCCTCACTTTCCCGCTCAAACGCTCTTTGCGCCCGAAGGCGCAGCAACCATAAAGGGCAGCAAAACATCCTGCCGAAGCAAAAAAGACAGAAACAAATGGACGCCATGTTCTTATCAGGTTTTACCGTCATACGCCCCGAGCCGGGCCTGTTGTTTTGGACCATAGTAATCTTCGTAGCCTTTTGGCTTACTGTGGGTCGAGGCATCATCAAAATGATTGCCAACATGATGAAAGAGCGCGAAGAAGGCATTCAGCGCTCACTTGATGAAGCCAGGCGCGTGCGCGAGGAAATGCAGCATCTGCAAGCCAAAAACGAAGAACTGCTCGCACAGGCCCAGGAGGAGCGCACGCAAATTTTGGCGCAAGCCAAAGCCGCCAAAGACTCCATCATCTCCGAAGCCCGCGAACAGGCCAAAGAAGAAGCCCGTCGCATCATCTCGACCGCTAAGGAGCAGATCGAAAACATGAAGACGGGAGCCATTATAGAGCTCAAAAACCAGGTAGGCTCTATCGCCCTCGAAGTAGCTACCAAAGTGCTCGAAAAAGACCTGGCTTCGGATGCACAGCAAGTGGAGTTCGTAGAGAAATTGGTGAACGAAATGGAGTTGAACTAAGCAGACGCCTCATCACAAGGCAAAAACCTACAAGCTATGTCCGTACAAAGAATCGCCTCGCGCTATGCCAAATCGCTGATCTCCCTGGCCCGGGAAATGGGCAAGCTGGATCGCGTGCGCGAAGATTTGCAGGCCTTTAGCAAGGCCATGAAGGAGGTGCGAGAGCTGGAACAACTGATGAAGAGCCCCATCGTCAAAGCCGATAAGAAAATGGCTGTGGTGAAACAAGGCTTCGAGCAGGTTTTTGACCCGCTGACGATGCACTTCTTCGAGGTACTGGCCCGCAAAGGGCGCGAGAGCTATGTGCCTGCCATTACGGCAGAATTTGAACAGCAATACCGCAAGATAAAGCACATCAGCACGGTCTTGCTGCGCTCTGCCAAACCGCTGCCCGATGCCCTGGTTCAGAAAATCAGCGAGAAGCTGAAGCAGGCAGGCAAGGTGGAAGAGCATGTGGAAATAGAAGCCAAAACAGACACCTCTCTGCTGGGAGGTTTTGTACTGGAATTCGACGGCACAGTCTATGATGCCAGTGTGCGCCGCCGCCTGGAGCAGTTGCGCAAAGCCTTCGAAGACAATCTGTACGTATCAAAAATCATTGCGCACTAAGACAGGAGCGCAGACTTAGACAAAAACACCTTTAAATTATACCGCCATGGTGGATGTAAAACCAGATGAAATATCAGCGATCATCAAACAGCAACTGGCCGGCGTGAGCACGGCTGCCGAGCTGGAAGAAACGGGTACCGTTTTGCAAGTTGGTGACGGTATCGCCCGCATTTACGGACTGAACAACGCCCAGGCAGGCGAGTTGGTCGAGTTCGACAACGGAGACCGCGCCATCGTCCTCAACCTCGAGGAAGACAACGTGGGTGTGGTACTGCTCGGCGAAGGCGAGGGCGTCAAAGAAGGCTCCCGCGTGAAACGCACCGGCCGCATTGCCTCCATTGAAGTGGGCGACGGCTATGTCGGTCGCGTGGTGAACCCCCTGGGACAACCCATAGACGGCAAAGGCCCCATCGAGGGCACCAAGTACCAAATGCCCCTCGAGCGCAAAGCTCCCGGTGTGATCTTCCGCCAACCGGTGAGCGAACCGCTGCAAACCGGCATCAAGGCCATTGACGCCATGATTCCCATCGGCCGCGGACAGCGCGAGCTCATCATCGGCGACCGCCAGACGGGTAAGACGGCCATTGCCATAGATACCATTATCAATCAGCGCGAGTTTTACGAAAAAGGCGAGCCGGTTTACTGCATCTACGTGGCTTCCGGCCAAAAGGCCTCTACCGTAGCCCAGGTGGCCCGTACCCTCGAGGAATACGGCGCCATGGAATATACCACGATTGTTTCTGCTTCGGCCTCCGAGCCGGCTCCTCTGCAATACCTGGCTCCTTTTGCCGGTGCCTGCATAGGTGAGTTCTTCCGCGACACGGGTCGCCCTGCGCTGATCATTTACGACGATCTTTCCAAGCAGGCCGTGGCTTATCGCGAGGTTTCGCTGCTGCTGCGTCGCCCGCCGGGCCGCGAGGCTTATCCCGGTGATGTTTTCTACCTGCACTCACGCCTGCTCGAGCGCGCAGCTAAAATCATCGCCAACGACGAGATCGCCCGAAACATGAACGACCTGCCGGAAAGCCTGAAAAACGCCAAAGACGAAAACGGCAATCCGCTCGTCAAAGGCGGTGGCTCCCTGACGGCTCTGCCCATCATCGAGACGCAGGCCGGAGACGTCTCCGCTTACATCCCGACCAACGTCATCTCTATTACCGACGGCCAGATCTTCCTCGAATCCAACCTCTTCAACGCCGGCGTGCGCCCCGCCATCAACGTGGGTATCTCCGTGAGCCGCGTAGGTGGTTCGGCCCAGATCAAGTCCATGAAGAAGGTCGCCGGTACCCTGAAGCTCGATCAGGCACAGTACGAAGAATTGGCGGCTTTCGCCAAATTCGGCTCCGACCTGGACGCCGCTACCCAGTATGTACTCGAAAAGGGCAAGCGCAATGTGGAAATCCTCAAGCAACCCCAGTACTCGCCGGTGGCCGTAGAGAAGCAAATCGCCATCATCTACCTCGGAACGAAAGGCCTGCTCATGGATGTGCCCGTGGACAAAGTGCAGGAGTTTGAGCACGCTTTCCTCGCTACCCTGGATGAAGAACATCCGGACATCCTGGAGCGCTTCCGCAGTGGTAAACTGGAAAAAGAAGACCTGGAGCAGTTGGAGACGCTGGCTAAGCAAATGGCCTTGCAGTACAAGAAATAAGAACAAAAGTGCAGCGCTGCCCCATAGCGGCAGCGCCTAATGAGCAGACTTATGGCAAACTTAAAAGAGGTACGCGAAAGGATTGCGTCTGTGAAAAATACGCGGCAGATCACCAGCGCCATGAAAATGGTGTCTGCAGCCAAGTTGCGCAGGGCTCAATCGGCCATTCAGGACATGCGTCCCTATGCCAATAAGATGGATGGGATGTTGCGCAACATCCTCTCCAATCTGGACGGCTCGGTGGACTTGTCTTATGGCAAAGAGCGCAAAGTGACAGACCGCGCCTGCCTGGTGGTGGTAACTTCCAGCCGCGGCCTTTGTGGCGCCTTTAACAGCAACATCATCAAGGCTGCTGTGCGCCTCATCGAAGAGCAGTACCCGGGCTTTCGCGCCGAAGGCAAGTTGAGCATCCTCTGCATTGGCAAAAAGGGCTATGACTTCTTTAAAAAGCGCTATGCCGATTGCAAGATCATTGACGATTACGTGGACCTCTTCAACGACTTGCGCTTCGACCGCGTGGCTCCCGTGGCTGATCGCCTGATGCAGGCTTTTGAAGATGGCACCTACGACCACATCTCCGTAGTCTATGCCCATTTCCGCAATGCTGCCATGCAATACCCCGTAGCCGAGACCTTCCTGCCGGTACCGAAAATAGAACTGACCGAAGAGGAAAACGACAAAAAGAGAGCCGACTACATTTTCGAGCCCGACCAGGAACAATTGCTGGAGCACCTCATCCCCAGCATCCTGCGCATGAATTTCCACAAGTACATGCTGGATACCCACGCTTCCGAGCACGGTGCACGCATGACGGCTATGGATAAAGCCTCCGAAAATGCTGACGAGTTGCTGCGCGATTTGCGCATCAGCTACAACAAGGCCCGCCAGGAGGCCATCACCAAAGAATTGTCCGAAATTGTGGGTGGCGCCGCTGCCTTGGAAGGATAAGTTCTTTGGTTTATCGTAATTGCTGTCTGGCATCAATAGCCAATAGAACGCGGATGACGCGGATTGTGCGGGTTTTCGCGGGTTTAAGCCCGTTTAACTTGATATCTTATTTTCCAAATGAGATGGGAGGTGCCCCCTGAGAGAAGTTGAAGGGCGCCCCTTTAGGGGTCGGGGGAGCGGGCAGGCCTCATGATGCAGGTTGCCTAATGAGGGGCCATTTATTATTTGAACCCAATTCGCCAAATAATAGAACGAGAAGCGGCGCTTTCATCCGAAAGCGCCGCTTTTTTTGTTTATTTGCTCCATCAAAACTCAGGGATATGGAGAAAATAGACATGCACACCCACATTCTGCCGGAGAAGCTCCCCAATTTTGCAGAAAAATTCGGCTATGGAGATTTCATCCATCTGGTACATCACAAGCCCGGCCGGGCTCGTATGATGAAGGGCGAAAAGTTCTTCCGCGAAATTGAGGCCAATTGCTGGGACCCCGACTTGCGCATGCGGGAATACGAAGAGCACGGCGCCCAAACTCAGGTGGTTTGTACCGTGCCCGTCATGTTCTCCTATTGGGCAAAACCCCAGGATTGCCTCGAGCTCTCGCGCTTTCTCAACGACCACATCGCGGGCCTGGTGCAGGAGTATCCCGGGCGCTATCTCGGCCTGGGTACCGTCCCCATGCAGGATGCAGATACGGCCATACGCGAGTTGCAGCGCTGTAAGGAAATTGGCTTGCGAGGCATACAAATAGGCTCCAACATCAACGACAAAAACCTCAGTGAGCCGGAGTTTTTCCCCATCTTCCAGGCCTGTGAAGAGCTGGGCATGGCCGTCTTTGTACATCCCTGGAACATGATGGGCTTCCACTCCATGGAAAAGTACTGGCTCCCCTGGCTGGTGGGCATGCCTGCCGAGACCTCCCGCGCAATATGCTCCATGATCTTCGGAGGGGTCTTTGAGCGCCTCCCCCGCCTGCGCGTCAATTTTGCCCATGCCGGCGGCTCTTTCCTCCCCACCATAGGTCGCATAGAGCACGGCTTCAACTGCCGCCCCGATCTGGTCGCCATAGACAACGACAAGCCTCCCCGCTCCTACCTCGGTCACTTCTGGGTGGACTGCATCACCCACGATATCAAAATGCTGAAATACATCCTCGATCTCGTCGGCCCCAAGCGCGTAACCCTCGGCTCCGACTACCCCTTCCCCCTCGGCGACCTCACCATAGGCGCCTTTATCGAAGAATCAGACCTGCCTCCCGAAACCGTACAGGCCATCTTCCGGGACAATACTTTGGAGTGGCTGGGCTTGGAGTGAGATGCTCTCGCAAAGCATCGCCCTGAGCAGAGCATAGTTAAACTTACCCTTTGCCCGCATTCATTTATCAAAGCACTACTCTCCCCTGTCCAGACTCCGGCAGGCCTTTGTCAGTAGGGCGGTAAAGAGAAGGTAGAAGCGAAGTAGCTGATAAGCGATATCGTATCGAAGGCTGCCTTAGTCTGGACTAGATTTTTTCTTGTGCTGAGCTTAGTCGAAGTATGCTTCTTTTTTTATCAATGAAAAAAAGAAGGGGGCTCACTAATGAAAAAAATACTACTTTTGAAATCATAAAACCATTTGCCGAAGGCAAATGCACCACTCCAAACAACTGCCTATGAGCTGGATGTACATACTGGGAATTATCGCTGTCGTTTACCTGGCTCTAGCCCTGCTGTTTTACTTTTTTCAGCACTATTTTTTCTTTCGTCCGGAGATTTTGCCTCGGGATTTTCAGTATCGCTACCCTTTTCCCTTTCAGGAAGTGGATTTTGAGATGGAGGATGGCGGCGTCATCAAC
>WGBN01000207.1 GCA_015494245.1 Saprospiraceae bacterium
GTTCAAGGACGCCTTGATCCCTCCCTCTGCACTTGCTTCCATATTTTGCTCTTTCTGCCCCACATGCTCCAGGCTCCCTTCAATCTTGGCTTTGATTTCTTCTAATTTTTCTTGAAATTTCGCTTTAAGCGAATTGTCTTCATGAATTAACTTTGCAGCAATGGTGAATAAAATATGTGTAATATCAACATCCCCCATATCCAGCTCATCGCGAGAATAAATAGAAACTACAGAATATTTTTCTTTAATACTCGAATTCTCCTCCATCAGAAAATTCAAAGCACTGGTTTTTCCCGAACCGCTTTGCCCCGTTACGCAAATCGTTAAGGTAGGATTTTCGGTCATCATCAAATCGGAAGCAATGCTCCTCATCTCCTCTTCAAACAAAGGCACATAGCGGCGCTTGTCCTCTTCTTTGGCGGGATCGAGATACTTTTCAGGGTCTAAAGCTTTGTAGGCTTCTTCTAAAGTTTGTGCCGGAGATAATTTTTTCATAGATGGTCATTATCATCTGGTATCTTCTGCAAATATACCTCATTTCATAGAGAAAAAAGGCATGAATTCCCAACTTTTTTTGAGCTTTTTGCTACCTTTGCCGCGCGCCAAAAAGGCGCTTGACTCCCGACTCCCTCCCGATGCAGGCAGGGATTGAATACTAACCCGCTCCTCCATGAAACAGGCATACATCATAGACGGCCTCCGCACGCCCATCGGGAAATTTCGCGGCAGCCTCTCAACCATACGCACCGACGATCTCGCAGCTCTGGTACTCCGTGCACTGACGGAGAAACATCCCGAAATCCCGCTCGACGCCTATGAAGACGTTTACATGGGCTGCGCCAACCAGGCAGGTGAAGACAACCGCAATGTGGCCCGCATGGCGCTACTGCTGGCCGGACTGCCCTGGAAGGTCGCGGGGGAAACCATCAATCGCCTCTGCTCTTCGGGCATGTCGGCGGTCGTCCATGCACGACGCTGTATTGCCTGCGATGAGGGCGAGCTCTTCCTTGCAGGAGGCGTAGAGCACATGACGCGGGGCCCCTGGGTCATCTCCAAAGCCTCGCAGGCCTTTGGGCGTGACAGCAAAATGTTCGACTCCAGCTTCGGATGGCGCTTTGTGAACCCCAAAATGGAGGCGCTCTATGGCACCCACAGCATGGGCCAGACGGCCGAAAATTTGGCGGAAGCCATGAAAATCTCCCGTGAAGACCAGGACCTCTTCGCTTACCGCTCCCAACAAAAAGCCGCCCGGGCCCGGGAAAGCGGTCGCCTCGCCGAAGAAATCATCCCCGTGGAAATCCCGCAACGCAAAGCAGCACCCATCCTCTTTGCCGAAGACGAATTCATCAAGCCCAATACCACGCCTGAAGTCCTCGCCAAACTGCGCACGGCCTTCAAGCCCGCCGAAGAAGGCGGAACCGTTACAGCCGGCAATGCCTCCGGACTCAACGACGGCGCCGCCGCCCTGCTCGTAGCCTCCGAAAAAGCCATCGGGCAGTATGAGCTCAAGCCCCTGGCCCGCATCGTCTCCTATGGCGTAGCCGGCGTCGAACCCCGCATCATGGGCATCGGCCCCGTCTATGCCACCGAAAAAGCCCTCCATCGTGCCGGCCTCAAACTGAGCGATATGGACCTCATCGAACTCAACGAAGCCTTCGCCGCTCAGTCCCTCGCCTGCACCCGCACTTGGGGTATCCCCGATGACGACCCCCGCCTCAATCCCAATGGCGGCGCCATCGCCCTGGGGCACCCGCTCGGCATGTCGGGCGCACGCATCCTGCTCACGGCAGCCATCGAACTCCACAAACGCAATGCCCGCTACGCCCTCGTCACCATGTGCATAGGCGTCGGCCAGGGCATGGCCGTCATACTCGAAAAAGCATAATTCCTCCCGCTATGATCTACTCTTTCAAAGGCATCCAACCCGTCATTGACCCCTCCGCATTCATCCATCCCGAAGCCACCATCATCGGAGATGTAGTCATTGGCAAAGATGTTTACATAGGTGCAGGAGCCGTGTTGCGCGGCGACTGGGGGCGCATCTCCGTAGCCGATGGCTGCAACATCCAGGACAATTGCGTAGTACACGTCTTCCCCGGCAAGGGCACGACCTTTGAAGAAAATGCCCACATCGGCCACGGAGCTATCGTACATGGGGCACATGTCGGAAAAGACGTGTTGGTAGGCATGCTGGCCGTCATTCTGGATGAAGTTGTCATTGGAGACGGCTGCATCATCGGCGCCGGCAGCGTCGTTAAAACAGGCGAGCAAATACCTCCCCGCAACCTGCTCGTGGGCAATCCCGCCCGCATCGTCAAAGAAGTCAGCGACGAAATGCTGAAATGGAAAATCAAAGGCACCGAACTTTACCAGCAACTGGCCCGCGATTGCCACACGGACTTGCAAGCCTGCGAGCCGCTCTCCGCCATGCCCGAAGATCGCCCCGAGCCGGAAGAGCTCTACGGTGGCCTTTATGAAGTATGGAAAGTTATTAATCAGAAATAATTACACCAAACCCCGCGCTTTTAACTCGAGGTACTTGTTGATCACGCCCACGCTCAAATCCGCCGGCTTGGTAAGCAAGGCCTGTATGCCGTAATTCCGGAGCTTTTGCACCATTTCAAACTTTCCGTGAATGAGATGTTGTGCATGCACGCGGGTGTAAATACCCTCTACATCTTCTACGGGGCGCATAGCCAGCTCCTCCACTTCGGTATTTTCAAAAAAGACCAAAAGCAACAGATGTCTTGCATTAATGCGCCGAAGGATGGGCAAAACTCTGTCAAGAGCATGATGGCTCTCAAAATTGGTAAAGAGAATGAGCAGGCTTCGATGGCGCACAAACATGCGCGTCGTTTGATAAAGCAACTCAAAATTAGATTCGACAGAGCGGTGTTTTTGGCGATACAAAGCCTGCAAAATCAACGACAACTGCCCGGGCTTTTTATCGGCCGGCACAATGTCGCCCAACTTGTCAGAAAAAGTGATCAGTCCCGCTTTATCGTGTTTTAACAAGACAATGTTTAGCAACGCCAATGAAGCGTTGATAGCATAGTCCAGCAAGCTCAAGCCCTCAAAAGGCATGTGCATGATGCGACTTTTATCAATCACGCAATAGATTGGTTGGGAGCGCTCTTCCTGGTATTGGTTCACCATCAGACGGTGGCGCCGGCCCGTGGCTTTCCAATTGATGTGGCGATAATCGTCGCCCTTTACATACTCCTTGATTTGGTCAAACTCGTAGCTGTGCCCGATGCGCCTCACCTTGCGAATGCCCGCCGACATACCCGAACGGTCAAAGGCCAAAAAAGCATAGCGCTTCATCTGAATGATGGAGGGATAAACAGGTAAAGCTGCCGGCGCCTCCAGGCTAAACCGCCTTTGCACCAGCCCCAGCGGCCCCGAAATAAAAGCGTGTAAAGCGCCAAATTCGTAATGACCGCGTTCTAAGGGCAGCAATTGGTAAGACAATTTTTTCCTTTCGGCTTTCGCCAAATGCGTTTGCAGCAGAAAATCCCGTTTTTGAAACTGCACCGGCAGCTCATCAATCAACTCCAATCGCACATCAAAAGGCAACAGGTTTTCCACCTCCACATGGATGGTGTTGGGATCGCTCAGCGAGAAGACCTTTGGCAAGTGACGTTCCAACTCCAGGGGCTTGCGCTGCCCAAAAAGCATGCTGGCATCAGCCATGAGCAAGAGGAGCAGCACGATGACCAATGCCCGCGCCAACACAAATAAAACAGGCTCGAAAAAACCCGCGACGAACAACAAAATCAACCCGGCCATCACCGCAAAAAAGCGGCGGCTCAGGTAAATATTCCGCCAAAAATCAAGGAATCCCATCAGCGCGGCACTTCAATTTGTTCGAGAATTTCAGCCACGACCTGTTCCACCTGAAGGCCTTCCATCTCGCGCTCGGGCGTGAGGATGATGCGGTGCTGCAGAGCGAGATAGGTAACCTCCCGAATGTCGTCGGGCGTAACGAAATCACGCCCGTTCAAACCGGCCAGAGCCTTGGCTGCTTTCATCACCGTCAGCGAAGCGCGGGGCGAGGCGCCGAGGAACAAATCGGGATGTTCGCGAGTCTTATGTACGACCTCCGCGATGTACGACAGCAAATCTCGCCGGATGTAAATTTTCTCGATCAATGAGCGATATTTCAGGATGTCTTCAACGCTCAAGACCGGCTGCACTTCCTCCTGCACACGGCTTTCAAAATCCGAGGCAAAGCGATGGAGAATGGCTTTTTCCTCGTCCAAATTGGGATAATCTGCCTTGAGCATAAAGAAAAAGCGGTCGAGTTGTGCCTCCGGCAGGCGATAGGTACCTTCCTGCTCAATGGGGTTTTGCGTGGCAATGACAAAAAACAAATCTCCCAGAGGATAGGTAACACCATCTACCGTAGCCTGATGCTCTTCCATAACCTCAAAAAGAGCCGATTGGGTCTTCGCCGGCGCGCGGTTGATTTCGTCAATCAGCACCAACTGGGCAAAAATGGGACCGGGCACAAAAGAAAAATCGCTTTCTTTCATGTTGAAGACCGTCGTACCCAGTACATCGCTGGGCATGAGGTCGGGCGTAAACTGCAAGCGCGAAAACTCCAATTTCAGGCTGCGGGCCAGCATCTTGGCAATCAGCGTCTTGGCTATACCTGGCACGCCTTCAATGAGGACATGCCCTCCGGCAAAAAGCGCTACCAACAACTGATCTATCAAATCGTACTGCCCGATAATGACCTTTTGCATTTGCGTGCGCACCGTTTCGACAGCATCCTGCAAAGGATTCAAATCCAGGCGCGTGCCCGTCCAATGCTCATCCGGCTCATACGGGGAGGGAGCAGAAAATTGTTCCTCCATGGGTTGTTCAAATTCTTCAGGCATAATTTCGTTTTTCGTTCTTGTAAAATTCTTGTAACATCTTATACAAACTCACTAAAGTCACCTCCGAAAAATAAGAAGAATTTTCGATTTTTTGCCTCAGTGAGAATATCTTCTGAATAAGCGTCAAAGACACTCCGGAACGGCTGGCCAGAGTCTCGGCCAGCCCCGGCCTTTCCTGTAGCAGGGAAAGCTGATAATGCCTGTGCACATAACCCGCCCAAAGCCGGAGCATCTCCATAGCCAACTGGCGATGATCTCCCTTTAAAAAAGTCAATTGCCCAATCAAAGCGACAAAGGCCATAGATGTGTTTTCCGGCCTCGTCAGCAAAGCCATTTCCCGCTGACGGCGCTTACCCACAAACAATACATACAGCAAAGCCGACAGCAGCAGTAAATACCAGGCCCAACTCAGAGAAGGATACGACAGTATATATTTCAAAGGTGTCCTATCAAAATGCGATAAAGGCCGGTCAGCAACAGCTAAGTTGGACTGTTTGGGTGACAGCCAATAGATCTTTTTTCCTGCTGCCGGTTTCTCTCCACCGGATAAGGCGACAGAAAAAACATGCGAAGCATAATCAAAACCCTGCTTTTGGGTCAGTGCATAATTTGTAAAAGCCAAAGGTGCCGAATGCAGATAAATGCGCCCCTTGCCATAAGGTATAAAGCCAAAAACAGGTGCTCGTTCGCCTTCCTCTACACCTCTGTCAATGACTCTCTGATAAAAGTTCTCAAAAAAAGAAGCCGGATATCCATCCATCTCTGCCTCCTCTTCATCCAAAGGCGGGTAGCCGTAAAAATTGATATCCGATGTTTCATCATCCAAAATATCCAGACAAGAACTCACACAAGGACAAAGGTGATCAAGCCATAAAGAAGCCCACTCATAGGGCCGACGTGCATAGCGATCCCTGTAAGAGAGTGAAAAAGTCTTCTCTTCAGAACCCTCCCGCCATACAAAAGTAAAAGCAGTATCCACATAGTAATTATATGCAGGCGACCAACTGTCATAAAATTCGTCATAGCCCTGCTCTGCCAATGCCTCTGCATCCTGTCTTTGACAAAGGGCGCGCAAGAATTCAACAGGTGCCTCCGCAGAAGCTATAAACAGCGTATGCCCGCTTTCCACAAAATCGAGCAAACCCTCACCTGGCCACCACCAGGGGAAAGCACCTCCCACATACACCATCGTTGCCGGCTCATCTTCTGCAAAGCCTGGAGGGACACTATCCTCAAGCACCTCAAACCCTTCAGTTGCATAATCTCTCAAAAGCTCTTTCACAAAAAAAATGGAGTAAGGCTGCACACTTTTATCGTCATAAGATTCCCACCAAAAATATTGCTTCTTGACTGACCCTCCAAACATCAGGTAGAAAAGCAGCAGAACTGCCAGCAAGGTAAAAAACAATATGACTCTGTTGTTTTTCATACTTTTTGTTTCCACTCAGCGACTTCTCTTAAAAACGCATCAAACTGCTTCTTGTAAAATCTGTACTCACTCTGCTCTACCGGATACTCGCCATACTCTACATAATCAAAGATGTGAGTCAGGTTTTTAAACGGGAAGTGCAGGCCGGTGGGGGACAATTCCCGCACGTATTGCCCATTGGTTTTATCCTTTTGCCAGCGAATGAGTTTTCGCTGCATAAGGTCCTGCAGTGCTTTGAGATAATACAAGCGTATGGCCAGCGCATAATTCTCTCCGGCCTCTGCCTGTTTGATGGGGTCGTTCAGTTCGGCTTTCGCCAAATTTTCCCTCAGGGCTTCTATGGAGAAATCGCCCATCTCGCCTCCCTTGATTTTCGTCCTTTTGGGCATAAACAAAGGCTCACCGGCAGCAAGAGAAGCAATAGCCCAAACGATCAAAGCAATGAGCAGGATGACCCCCAAAACCTTAAAAACACCTGCCCAAAACTCCTGCTGCTGTATTTGCTTATTAATGTCCACAGGCTCCTTCGGTTCTTCTACTTTCTGTTCTATCTCCTCCAGAGGCGGGTAATCCACAGTGCTCACTAAGGCTTCCCAACGCTCTCTGCTCAAGCCCTCTAAACTATCTGACTGAGCCGAAGACAGCACGGCCAAAGCCGGCAAAAAGCAGAGTATTAAAACATACAGATATGGATAAAAAGCCTTCATTAAATTAAAAATCTAAACTATCATGCTCTCGCTCAATGCCTCTGATACGGGTTTTGCGGCCTATCTCAGCAATGCGACCGAGCAGGTGCGAAGCGCTGCGCTTCTCATACAACGCTACATACATTTGCCCTGCAGCTATATAAACCAGCGAAAAGAAAACGTAAAATACCACGTTTGCAAGAATCGCATCAATCCACCAACTGACATTCATCGCCAAATCCGAATCGGGCACGAAGAAATTCACAGTTACAAAATTCAAAAGCAAAGAGCTCAAAAGTGTATTTGTTAAAAGAAATAAGAACAATCCGATCAAGCCCAGACTCAGAGACAACAACAGGAACGGCCCAAAACCGCCACCGCCAAAAACAATACCCAGGGTCTTAAACAAAGCAGTCAAAACATCATTCTTCTCAAACATCATCACAAAAGCCACCAAAGAGAAAAACAACAATGGAAAAATCATAAACAAGTCACTGAGATCTTCCATCCAATAGATAAAGAAAACCCCTCCGCCCATCAAAGCCAGCAAGCCAATAAACTGCCCCGCAGAAAGGCGGCCCGTGAATTTGCCGAAAGGCAAATACTTCTTCACATCTGCATGCAGGTATTTCGTCAAAGGAATGGCCAAAAAAGTAAGCACCAAAGTTTGCAATACCAAAGTAGGCCAGGAATAATCGTACCCTCCAACGCGATCCATGCTATGGTCTAAAACATTTGTTGCAGAAAGCGATTCACCCGAATACCACAAAACAAAGACATTCACACCTATGAAAAAAACAGGGCCGAGAACCGTCCAGGTGAGGATGTTTCGCCATATCGCCTCAGCATGTTTACGAAAAAAAGCAAAGGCATCTACAAACAATGTACCTCCGGACCGGATTTCATGATACTGTATGGGCTCCGAAAAATCCTTGAGGCGATTAAACTCCGGAACAGCCGGCTCCTTGTTTCTGCCCAACTTAACCGGCAAATAGACGTAATACCAAAGCACAAATCCCAGGCAAAGCAAAATGAAAAAGAGGCGCAAAAACCAGGGTGCATGCGTATAACGCGAGAAAAAGCCCTCTACAAAGGCAGCAATAAGTGTCAAAGGCACGACTCCCATCATGATCTGTATGCCCCGCCGGGCAGACAGACGAAAAGACTGCATGCGCGAAAGTGTACCGGGAAACAACAACCCCAGCCCCATAGTCAATCCCGCAGCGCCGGAAATTACAGCGCCGGCCATCTCCAGGGTGCCGTGTAGCCATATCGTGAGGAAAGATTGCCAAAACAAACCCCGCTCAATGAAAAAGTACTGGAAAGTCCCCACCATAATGCCATTGGACAAGAGTATGGCAAGGCTGCCTATACCGGCAAAAATGCCGGAAAAGAAGGTCAGCAAATCCACCCACAGATTGTTCAGGGCGATGCCTGCCGTCATTCCAAAAGCATCTCTTTCCTGATATACGGCAAGGGGATCGCCGGAGGCAATGTTTTCCTCTGTCATAGCGACATAGCTGTCTCCCAAAATGTAGCGGGCGAAGTCGGGATCATATACGCTGGAAAAAACGCCAATCAAAAAGCTGAGCACAAAGAACCAAAACGACAAGCGCATGGCAGCACGTGCCTCGTACACCATCAGGGGCAAATCCTCTGCCCAAAAGCGCAGAAAGCCCTCGCGGCGCATCTTCCGCCGCTTGTACAGAGCATCAAAAATTTTGCGCGCCAGGCCATTCAAATAAACGCGTACAGAACGATGGCGATAAAAGGTCTGTGCATAAGACAAATCATCGGAAACCTTCACAAATAACTCACCTAACTCTGCCGGATCAGCCTGCTTTTCTTCAAGCAGACCCTCCAGCTCCTCCCATTTCTCCTTATTTTGTAGTATAAAATCCTTTTCTCTCATCAGATTTTTTTATCTTTGGAGCCACAAGTTTAGCAAAAAAAAATCAATCCATGAAATCCATACAGCTCGTCACCCCTCAACAGGTGTATATAGAGTACCAATTGGCAACGCTGGGCGAGCGCTTTGGCGCTAAAATGATAGACGGGCTACTGTTCTTTCTGGCTTACTATCTGCTTACCAACCTCTTTCTCTCCATATTTGGCCTGGTAATGGGAGACTGGGGAATGGCTGTTCTGTTTTTTTTCCTGCCCCTCTTTGGCTTCATGCTGTATCACTTCCTCTTCGAGTTTTTCAAAAACGGGCAGACCCCCGGCAAAAAGTTACTCTCCCTGCGCGTGGTACCCTTGGGTACCTGGGAGCCCAAAATCAGCCACTATGCCTTGCGGGCCGTCTTCCTCGTGCCTGATCTGCTCTTTAGCATGGGCGTCTTTGGAGGACTGTTCATCAGCGGTACCAGCCTGCGCCAGCGCCTCGGAGATATGGTCGCCTCCACAGCCGTAGTGCGCCTCAAAAGCGCCAGTGATTTCCAACTCCACAACATCCTCAAAATCAACGAAAGCAAAATCGAGGAAATACGATTCCCCAAACTGCGCGAGCTGAGTGACCGCGACATGCTGGTTGTCAAAGAAACCCTGCAGCGTTACCGCAAATACAACAACACCGCTCATCGCAAAGCCCTGTACCAACTGAGCAAGCAAATGGCTGAGCATCTCGGCCTGCCTCCCGTACCGCCTCGCGAAAGTGAAAAATTTCTCAAAGCCCTATTGAAGGAATACATCGTCATCACCCGTTAATTCGGGTTCTGCTCATTTCTTCTTTTCAGGCAAAAGAATGAAGCTTTTCTTCTCCCCCTTTTTATCGGCTTCTGCTTGTAGAACAAACAATTCGCTGCCCACCAGCAAATAAGGCGAACGCCAGGCAAAAGGCCCCAGACAAAAACTGTCCGGCTTCTCAAAAGTCAGATGCCCCGATTCTGCAGCGCCCATATAAATGCGCATACCCTCCGCCGCATAACGCTCTTCGGAGGCAGAGAGGGTGCTGTCACAAAAAGTCAGGCGTTGCCCCCCGTAGAAAACATCCGTCAGGTTTTTACCGGCGCTCAAAGCATAATCAACAGCAACAACTTTTTGCCTCAAATTCATTTGCCGAAAGGCAGAAGATCCCTGCACCAAAAACAGGAACATCAGAGCCCAAAGGAGATGCTTGCCCAAGCGAAACTTCAAAAACAAAACAAAGAACAGTAAAGATACATACAACAAAAGAAGCTGCCACTTAAACAGGAATATCCCCTCAACACTCTGTGCCGGTAAATGCGAAAGAAATTTCAAAAAAGCGTTGATCCCCAATACAAGCAGCTCCAAAGCACGTCCCAGCCAGGGCGCCCATACAGGCACAAAAGCATCCAGCAAAAACAACAACAAAGCTCCTAACAAAATAAGCGGGGCTACAGGAATAACCACCAAGCTACTCAGCCAAAAGCCATTGGAGAAGCGGTGAAAATAATACATACCAAGAGGCGCCGTACTGAGTTGCGCCGCCACCGAAACGGAAGTCAGCTTCCAACCCGCCAGCAAAGAGGTGTTGCGCGGCAGCCAAAGCAGAAATAAATCGCGTTGCAACAGCAAAATTCCAAGAATAGCCATATAGGAAAGCTGAAAGGAAAGGTCGCTCAGCCAAAGGGGGTTGTACCACAACAAACAAAAAGCAGAAGCCGCCAGAGAATTGAAGGTATTCGGAAATTCCTGAATCCACTTCCCCGCCAGGACAAATGAAAAAAGCGTAGCAGCCCTCAAAACGGAAGGGCTGGCCCCCGTCAATAGCGCAAAGCCCCAAAGCCCAATCATGCCTGCCCAAAAACGCAGCCCCTTGTACTGCCACCCCAGACGATCAAACAGCCACAGCATAAAAAAATAGATCAAACCCATGTGCAAACCCGAAACGGCCAGCACGTGCATGGCGCCGCTGCGGGCATAATTTTCCCTTAATTCGGCAGACATATACGCCCGCTCCCCCAGCACCATGGCAGAAACTACGGCCAAAGCCTCTTGCTTGTGCAGATATTTTTTTAAAACCCCCAGCAACTTTTGCCGAAAGGCAAGAACCGCATACCAGGGACGCTTTACCAAGCCCACAACAGCGCATTCACCATCACGAAGAAAGAGCTGAAAATACACCTGCCGGCCGGCCATATAAGCCCGGTAATCAAAGGCAAAGGGATTCGCAGGAGGCGGAATTTCGCGCAGGCGAGCCGGCAAAAGCAGCAGGCTCCCCGCCCGGATATTCAAAGCGCTATCGCTTTGCGGGAGATATGCCAAAAACAATCCCCTGCACTTATAGTCGCCGGCTTTTACAACCCGACAAAGCACTTTCAAGCTACGCCCGGATTGCGTTTGATGGGGCCACTCCAAAGCCTCTGCAAGGAGCACATCGCCGTCCTTCAAAGACAGCTTGCCCACAAAATCGGGTTTCATGCACTCGGGGTAAGTGCTCCGATGCCAGGCGCCCATCACGGAGAAAAAAGCCAACACCCAAATCCCAAATTGCCAGCGCTTGCGATAAGCACTCTTGTTTAACAATAAAA
>WGBN01000208.1 GCA_015494245.1 Saprospiraceae bacterium
GTGCAATCTGGGTTTGAATGCCAATTCACATAAAGTTTACATACAAAAGCAATTGGATAAAATTCCTGCCGGTACGCGTCGTCGGCAATTGGCTTATGGCGGTTTGCTTTCTGCTTTGCAGCGGAAAAAGCATGTCAATTACATGTTTTTTGCTAAACAATTTGTGGAGGAGTTTTCGGCCACATCGCCTAAAGCTGTGGCTCAGGTGCAGCAGCAGATGAAGATGCTGGCTGCCACCATGCCGGGAGCGTTGGCGCCGGATTTTACGGGTGTGGGGCCGGATGGAGATACGGTGCGTTTGAGCGATTTTCGGGGTAAAGTTGTTTTGATTGATTTTTGGGCGAGTTGGTGCGGGCCCTGCCGTCGCGAGAATCCCAATGTAGTGCGGGCTTATCAAAAATACAAGGACAAGGGTTTTGACATCATAGGCGTGAGTTTGGATCGCGATCGGGATCGTTGGATTTCTGCCATTGAGGCCGATGGTCTGGTGTGGCACCACGTTTCGGATTTGAAGGGGTGGAAGAGTGAGTTTGCTGCCTTGTATGGAGTGCGCTCTATCCCTCATGCTGTGCTTTTGGATCGCGAAGGGAGGATTGTGGCGATTCGTTTGCGCGGGCCGCAATTGGAACAGTATTTGGAGAAGTTGTTGGAATAGTGTTTAGCATTTAGCGTTTAGTGTTTAGCGTTGTAGGGGCAGGCCCCTTGACTCCGTTTCCCCTTCGACTCCGCTCAGGGTACAACTTCGCTCGGGACAACGCCTGGTGTCTGCCTCCTGTGCATCGGGAAGGCGTTTTTTGTTTGGTGTTTTTTTAACATTTAATTTCGAGTGGTATGGAATTTGTGTCTGAGGCATTGATTGAGCGGAAGGTTGAGGAGGTTTCCGGTTCGTTGGAGGATGTTTTGTTTGCCTTTCGGCAAATGCAGCCCGTTTTGTATGCCTGGTTGATGTCGGAGCAATTTCGTTTGTTGACGGAGGCGGAGCGGGAGCTTTTGCTATTTACGTCTTTGGTGCTTTGGTCGGCCATTCGTGCGGAGGGTGGGGGTGAGGATTTGGTAGAGGAGAGGCAAATAGGTGAGATTGAGGAGCGAAACTGGGCTTTATGGGAGCAGACGGGAAGCGGGGCTTTCCGGCATCGTTTGGACCCCTTTTTTGAGGGTTATCCCCAGGAGGATTTGCTGGCTTATGTGGAGGACAGTCTGTTGTTGTCGGAGGAGCAAAAGGAAAACGAATTGGGAGTTACGCCGGAAGGGCGTCCGTTGTTGTTTATTAGTCTGAAGACGCTGATAGACGTGTTGATTGGAGAAGCCCCTGCGTGAGTGCAGAGGCTTCGGGATTTCTTACTTCTTCACTTCGAAGGTAACTTTGACATTGACGCGGTACTTATCTACTTTGCCATTGCCTTTTACGGTAACGCTTTGGGATTGTACATAAGCGGAGCGAATGTTTTTGACGCTTTTGGAGGCTTTTTTAAGGGCCTGGCAGGTGGCGTCTTCCCAGCTCTTGTCAGAGTCAGCGAGGATTTCGATAACTTTTAAGATGGCCATTTGATATTTGTTTAAGGGTTAGCAAATTGCTCCGGAGAGCTTTTCGGGGGCAAGATAGGGAATTTTTGGGGAAATTGGTTGAATCGGTGAAATCGGCGGAATTGAATTCAAAAAAAGGTTTTATTATGAATAGATTTTTGATAGGGGTGTTTTTGGGGTTGTTGGCTTTGGGTTTTTGGTCTGTGTCGGGATGTCATCCTTTGGTTTGGGAGGTTTATGAGCGGGTGCAGGGGGCGGAAGGCAGGAAGCGGCCGGAGGCGTATTCGGGGATGCGGGATTATACCTTGTACGCTCCGGACCCTGCGCATCCTGAGCATACGCCGTTCAAGCACATTCGGGTGAACGTTCATTTTGTGAACAGTGCGGACAGCAGCATGAATTTCAATTTTCCGGAAGGGGTGGAGGAAGGCAGGCGTTTGGTGCGCAGCATGAACGCCTTGTTGTACGATAACCGCAAGCCATATTTGCCGAAAGGCAACGACATTCCCGCACTGCCTTTGCGGTTTGATTTGGTTTTGACCCCACGGCCCGATGACCCTGCGGATTCTACGGGTATTTACTTTCACTATGACGACGATTTATACGATTACATCGCTTACGGGAAGGATATGAATCGCTCTGACAAAACTGTTGTGAGGCGTTATGGGGTGCAGTTGGATACGGTTTTGAACATTTTTGTTTTGGGTTTTAACAAGGACAGTCTGGTTTCGCCCACTTACAAGAAGCATCGCGTGGGCATTGCTTTGGGGGATGCTTTGAAAATGAACAGTTGGCGGCATTTGGAGGGTGGTTGTTGGGAGTCGGCCAAATTAGCGGTACATGAGTTGGGGCACATTCTGGGTTTGCAGCACAGTTGGGGGAGGAATGACGGTTGTGATGATACGCCTCCGCACCCCAATTGTTGGAGTTGTGCCGAGCCGTCGCCTTGCGACACGCTTTGTTCGAACAATGTGATGTCGTACAACACTTATCAAAATTCCTGGACGCCCTGTCAGATTGGGAAGGTACATTATCGCTTTGCCCGTTTAAAATCCCGCACGCGTCGTTTTTTGGAGCCCGACTGGTGCGAGTGGCATGAGGACAAGACTATTTTTATACGGGATTCGATTCATTGGCAGAGCAGTCGGGATTTGTTGGGCGATGTGGTGATTGAGGCAGGGGGGATTTTGTATTTGAGTGATTGTCGCATTTCGTTGCCGGCGGGCGGGCGTATTGAAGTGCAGCCCGGAGGGAAGTTGATTTTGGAGGATTGTTTGTTGCACAACAGTTGCGGAGGCTCCTGGGGCGGTATTTACGTTGGGCGTAAAGGT
>WGBN01000209.1 GCA_015494245.1 Saprospiraceae bacterium
CAAGCCCTCGAAGAAGGGGGCGACATCATCGAGCGCTTTCCCATTTATGCCGACCAAAACGGCTTCATCACCCGCCGTATGGTCTCTGTGGGCGATTACGTAAAAACCGGCAGCCCCCTCTATGAAGTGGCTGACCTGAGTCGCGTATGGGTGGTCTTCGACGCCTATGAGAGCGACTTGCCCAAAATTAAAATCAGGCAGGAAGTGCAGTTCAGCACGCCTGCCCTGCCAGGCAAAGTCTTTACAGCACACATCTCCTACATAGACCCCGTTGTCAATCCCAAGACGCGCAGCACGGCAGTCAGAGCCGAGATGAAGAATGCGGGTCAACAGCTCAAGCCCGAAATGCTGGTACAGGGGGAAGTCATGCCCGCCACAGGCCGTTTGTCGGCGGCTTCCGCCAAAAGTTCCAAAGCGCTTCTGGTGCCCAAATCCGCTGTGCTTTGGACCGGTCTGCGCTCCGTAGTCTATGTGCAGGTAGCCGACGAGCCTGCTCCGGCCTTCGAATTTCGCGAGGTGGAACTGGGTGAGCGCATAGGCGACATGTATGAAGTGCTCAGTGGTCTGGAAGCCGGTGAACGGGTAGTTACTTATGGCGCCTTCGCCATTGACGCCGCCGCCCAGCTCAACAACCAAAGCAGCATGATGAACCGCCTGTTGGAAGAAAGCGGAAACGAAGAAAAAGATGCTAAAGAACAAAGCACTCCCGACTACCGCGAGCAAACGCCCGAAGCCTTCAAAGAGCAACTCGGCAAAGTCATAGAGGCCTACCTCGCCCTCAAAGACGAGCTGGTAGCCGGCGAGCCGGAAAAAGCCGCCGCCCACGCCCAAAAAGTATTGGACAGACTCGGCGAGGTAAAGATGGAACTCCTCAAAGGCGATGCCCACATGTACTGGATGGACTTGCTCAAAGGCAGCAAAAAACAAGCCCGGGCCATCGCCGGTTCCGGAGATATCGAAGCGCAGCGCAAGGCTTTTGCTTACCTTTCCGCCCATCTCACAGAAGCCGTCAAAGCCTTCGGTCTCAGCGGCCTGACAGTCTATCAACAGCACTGCCCCATGGCCATGGACAACCAGGGCGCCGACTGGCTCAGCACGGATGAGAAAATCAGAAACCCCTACTTCGGAGATGCGATGTTGACTTGTGGGAGTACGGTGGATACTTTGTGAAAAACAAGCACCATGAAAAACATCACCCTTTTAATCCTGCTTTTCGGCCTGTTTTCCTGTAGCGAAAACGAAAGTCGGCCGGGTCGCGTACTTAGCATTACTCCCCTGCCCTTTCCCTGTGAAGAGGGCGGCATGCCCAACCTTTTCCGCAGCGAAAGCGGGCAGGTGTATCTCAGTTGGATTGAATTCACAGACGACAGCACCGACGCTCTGATGTTTTGCCCCATGGGAGAAGACGGTCAATGGGGCGAGGCCACCGAGATTGCCCGCGGTAGCGATTGGTTCGTCAACTGGGCTGATTTCCCTGCGCTGGCTGCTTTCCCCGGGCAGGAGGAGCGCCTGCTGGCTTATTGGCTGCAAAAAAGTGAAACGGGCACTTATGATTACGACATAGCCTTTAGCCTTTCGACACGGCTCAAGGCAGACCTTTCGGCAAATGGTGGAAAGCGCTGGAGCAAGCCACAGATTTTGAACGACGATGGCGTAGCAGCCGAGCACGGTTTTGTGTCGCTCACCCCTTTGCCTTCGGGCGATATACAGGCGCTTTGGTTAGATGGCCGCCATACCAAAGGCGAAGACGGCGCCATGAGCCTGCGCACCACCACCATTTCCCCTGAGGGAGATGTCAAGCCTTCACAAAGCTTGGACGAACGCACCTGTGACTGCTGCCAGACTGATATGGTGTACACGCCTGCAGGCCTGGTAGCCGCCTACCGCGACCGCAGCGTCGAAGAGATACGGGATATTGCACTGGTGCGCCATACTGCAGAGGGGTGGAGCAAACCAGCCATCCCCCATGCCGACCGTTGGAAAATTGCCGGCTGCCCCGTCAATGGTCCTGCACTTGCTACCGATGAGGAGCAACTGGTCATGGTCTGGTACACCGGAGCCGGAGACAGCGCGCGCGTACAGTGCAGTTTCTCCAAAGATTTTGGCAAGACCTTTGGCCCCGTTTTTCGCATAGACGATGGCCATCCCCTCGGTCGCGTGGATGTGGAGCTCTCAGATCGGGGGACGGCCTACATCACCTGGTTGGAAAAAACTGACGGAGGTGCAGAGATCCGCCTGCGCGAAATCAACGCATCGGGGGAAGCCTTGCTCACACATAGTTTGATAAAAACGAATCCATCGCGAGCATCGGGCTTCCCCATTTTGTTGCGCAGCGGCAAAAGTCGCTTACTTTTGGCTTACACCCAAGTGGGTGAAGACAAAAAATTGCAGGCAAAATGCGTGGAGATTGAAATGGAATGAGAAAGAGGAACTGCAAACGCAGTTCCTCTTCACTTTTATTTAACAGGCTTTTTGCCGTAAAATTTCCGGAATTTTCCAGCGACTCACTGCTTCAGCAAGGCCCGCATACAGGCTGCCGGCTGGATGAGCCGCCCTGTGCGCTTGCCCGCCGGCGTATCCTTGCCCGTTTGGTAGAGGATGCGATAGGCTTCGTCGGCGCTGAGGTCCGGTTTGTAGCTCTTCATCAGAGCGATGAGTCCTGCCACATAGGGCGTAGCCATGGAAGTGCCGCTGAAAGCCTTGTAGTGATCGCCGGGCGTGGTGGAGAATATCGCCACGCCGGGCGCCGCCACGGCCTGCGGCAGGTCTTGCACGGTATTGGAAAAAGAAGCCTTGTTGCCCAGGGTATCCACGGCCGAGACGGTGATGACGCCGCGCACATTTGCCGGAGCGTAGCCTTTGGCATTGCGGTTGTCGTTGCCCGCTGCTACGACGACGATGGCGCCGGCTTTGCGGGCGTAAGCCACAGCATCTTCATACGCCCGCTGCTTAGAGGGCGAGGAAGGGCCGCCGAGCGAGAGCGAAATGACGTCGGCGCCCAGGTCGGCCGCTTCGAGTATGCCCTGCACGATACGGCTTTGACGCCCCGTGCCGTAATCGTTGAGCACTTTGATGGAAGTTACCTCCACATAGCCCGTCGAAGGCGCAAAGGAGGCAATGCCGATGCCGTTGTTAGAGACTGCAGCAGCTATGCCGGCACAGTGGGTGCCGTGTTCGCGTACATCGCGGTCATAAGCCGGTTTGGTAGAGCGGTACTGTCCGTTCAAATCCTCATGTTTTGCATCAACACCCGTGTCGAGAATGGCAATGAGGGCCGTCTTACGCGGCTTGAGCGGCAGCAGGCGCAGAAAATGGTAAAGCTCATTGACGTGCATCAGGTCAAACGACCAAAGGCGTTGCAATTCGGGGTCGTCAATGCCGTAATCGCGGCGGCGGGGTGCGGGCAATTTGGCTTCGATGGGCCCTACCTGCACCCTTTCGTTTTCCTCTATCCAGTCGGCCAGGCCTTCCTCGAGCAGCAAGGCGGAAATTTCCTTCGCTTTTTCGCTATCGCCCGCCTGCTCTCCCGGCAAGTCGAGCAGATAGTACTCGTCTAAGTCCGTGCGCTCCGGATATTGCATGTCGAAAGCTTTCTGCCATTGCAGTCCATAGGCTTTCGCCAAACGTTGGAGCGCGTCAGGGCTTACCCCCTCGCTGATATCCACGAGGTACTCCCAATCAGCTTGTTCGCCTGCATCTGCTTCCCTGCTGTCCTCCTTTGTGTCTCCTTCTGTGGGTACATCCCCCACAGCCGGCTCCTGCCGCTGCTCAGTCATCCGGGCCAGCGCCTGCTCCGCCTGGCGTGATTCGTACCAGGCGACTACGACAAGGGTGAGCAGCAAGCTGAAAAAGAAGACGCGCTTATCCCCCTTGAAGTACTTCAAGAGGGAAGGAATCAGGCCCAGCAAAATAAGGTCGCGCACCAGCGTTACCCAAAGCGCCTCCCCGCTCAGGCCGGAGCCCAGCAGCGAAAGCAGATACAACAAGACCGAGCCACTCAACAGGCCTTTCAACCAACTCGTAATCCGCTCGCGGCCGTCAAAATAGAACCATAGACTGAGGGCCAAAAGCGCGAGGATGAGGGCGAGGGGATAGAGGAAAATTAACATTGGTTTGAAGTGCTATGACTTGTGATATTTCTCGCAAAGTGCTACCCTGAACGTAGTTAAAGGGTCGCAAAGTCGCAAAGGAAGAACCTTAGCGACTTTGCGGTCCTTCGGCTCCGCTCAGGGCAACGCTTTGCGAGAGTTTTTTTGCTCTCAAAATCGAGAGAGACTTTTTAATCAGTCCCCTACTCCAGCACCAAAAACGGCATCCTCATCTGCGGCCCTTTTGCACCCAAAATCTCCTCTACCTGCTCGTACATGGGGTACATTTCTCCCCACTGTGCTTTGAGCACTTCGGCGCGCAATTCCTTGCTGCCGGAGCCCTGGAGTTTTTCGATCAGCTCTTCCCAGGGGGATTTTACGCCCGGGTATTCCGAGATGCGGTATTCTTCGAGGCCGGCCATGTTGGCGGCGGCGGCAATGGCATTGTCCAGATTGCCGAGGCGATCCACGAGGCCCAGCTCCAAGGCTTTGGAGCCCGTCCAGACGCGACCCTGGGCGATGGCGTGCACCTCATCGCGCGTCATACCTCGGCCGCTGGCGACGCGATTGAGGAATATCTCGTAGATGGAATCAACGCTCTCCTGCAGGATGGCTTTTTCGCCCTCGCTCATGGGGAAAAGCCCGTTGAACGAAGTCGAGTAACGGTTCGTACTCACCGTGTCGAAGTGGATGCCGAGGTGCTTGTTAAACATCTCTGCCGTAACGGGGAACATGGCGAACACCCCTATGGAGCCCGTGATGGTATTGGGCTCGGCAAAGATGCTGTCGGCCTGGCAGGAGATGTAATAGCCTCCGGAGGCGGCGTAATCACCCATGGAAACAATCACCGGCTTGCCGGCTTCGCGCAGCAGTTGGATCTCGCGCAGGATGTGCTCCGAGGCCAGGGCGCTGCCGCCCGGAGAGTTGACGCGCAGGACTACGGCTTTGACGCGATCGTTGGTGCGCAGCTTGCGCAGGGTTTTAACGTACTTGTCATCTCCGATTTGGCCCGGATCGCCTTCGCCCGTGATGATGGAGCCCTCTGCATAAACCACCGCAATGCGGTCCTTCTTGAGGTTGAACTTGCGGAAAGGACCTTCTGCCTTGAAATAAGCAGCAGGCGTGATGGTGCGTATCTTCTTATTCTCGTCTAAGCCGAGGCGATCGCGCAGTTTGCTCAAAAGCTCATCGCGGTAGATGGCCGCGTCTATCAGGCCGCTGCGGACATAGTCCGAGCTTTGCGCAAAAACCAGGCTGTCGGCCATGGCGCGAAGGTCCTGTACGGGAATGTTTCGGGAACGGGAGATGTCCTGCAGATAGACGGCATAAAGCTCATCTATCAGCTCGCGCAATTGCTCGCGGTTCTTTTCGCTCATTTTGTTGAAGCGATAAGGCTCTGTAGCGCTTTTGTAGTCGCCGGCATAAGCGACCTCCATTTTAATGCCCACGCGATCCAGCAAATCCTTGAAGAAGGGAAGCACAGCCCCGGCCCCACGGAAGTCCACACCGCCCATAGGCGACATATAGACTTTATCTGCTACGGAAGCCAGGTAATAGCTTGCACCAGAGTAATATTTGGCGTAAGCCACTACAAATTTTCCACTTTTCTTGAAAGCTTCCAATTCGCGGCGCAAAGCCAGGGATTTGGCTCTGCCGCTGAGCTTGTTTTCTAAGGGCAAATCCAGCAAAATGCCCTTGATGTGGTCGTCTTCAGCTGCTGCCCGAATGCTGCGGATGAGGTCTTCCAAGCCCAGCACTTTGTCCTCACTCAGATCAAAAGGCGGGCGCTCCAGGTTGTTCGTCAATTCGGGGACGTCTTTGTCGAAAGACATCACGAGCACGGTATTGGCACCTACACTTCCGCCCTTCTCTGCCTTAGCTGCCAGCCGGCCAAGCACGAGGCCGCCGATGCCCGCTACGACAAAAAAGGCGAGGATGACGCCGAGACAAGAGCCAAAAACGATTTTCCAAAAGTTTTTCATCGAACTATATTTTTTACCTTTGATGTCCGGCAAAGATAAGTGCCGCAAATGGGGAAACTGCATTTTTTCGATAAATGAGCGACAAAAGGGGACAAAGACGGGCTCTGAGGCCTCACATTCTCCCTCTTGCTTGTATCTATGTAGTGGGAATTCCCAAATACTTACATCGTTCGCAAAAACACTTGAAGCCGATGAAGATTTCATCTTTACCGGGCCTGTTGATAGCCTTGTTGTTCAGCATCTCTACCCTGCGGGCCCAGCCCCTCGAAGTTACCGATGGCGCTACGGCGCCTTTTACGCCCGAAAACCTGATCAGCAACATCTTCCTCGGAGAAGGCGTGGAAGTGACTGACATACAATTCTATGGCGTCCCCACAGCAGTAGGCTACTTCAAAAATGCAGAAGATGAAATCGGCATAGACCGCGGCATCATCATGACCACCGGCGCCGTAACGCAAAATGGAAACTTCGTAGGCGTAGATAATGTCGGCAATGCTTTCGCCAGCTCCGACAACAACGCCATGGCTGCCAACAACGACCCCGACCTGCAGGCCATTTCCACAAATCAGGTTTTCAATGCCGCCAAATACGTCATCACCTTCATCCCCACTTCCGACACCCTGAGGTTCAACTACATCTGGGCTTCGGAAGAATATCCGGAATGGGCCTGCACCTCCTTCAACGATGTCTTCGGCTTTTTCCTGAGCGGCCCGGGTATCAACGGGCCCTATGAAAACAACGGCATCAACCTCGCCATCATCCCGGGCACCAACCTGCCCGTAGCCATCAACAACCTCCACCCCCAAAACGGCTCCGGCTGCCCGCCCCTCAACGAACAATTCTATGTGGACAACAACGGCTCCTCCAACCAACCCGTCTATGACGGCTTTACCACCGTGCTCACCGCCGAAGCCGTCGTTACGCCCTGCGAGCCCTATACCATCAAACTGGTTATCGCTGACAATGGCGACGGCATTTATGACTCCGGCGTCTTCCTCGAAGCCAAAAGCTTTGGCACCGGCTCCCTCGATGTGGAAGTCGTTACCACCAGCTTAGACGGCGCCATCACCGAAGGCTGCGCCGATGCCCTCCTCACCTTTGAGCTGCCGACGCCCACCGAAGTGGATTACCCCATAGATTTCTCCCTGCTCGGCGATGCCATCAACGGCATTGACTACGACTTCATAGACACCAACAATGTCTTCATCCCCGCCGGCGACAGCTCCGTAACGCTCGTCCTCCACGGCATCGAAGACGGCATCAGCGAAGGCAGCGAATACCTCGCCATAGACATCCAAAGAGACATCTGCAACCGCGATACCTTCTTTCTCTACATCAAAGACCCCCAACTCATCCCTCCCGAACTGGGCAACGACACCACCCTCTGCCTGCTCGAGCCGGTGCAGTTAGACGGAACCATAGACATTCCCCTTCCGCCTCCACCGACTTTCAGCAATACGCAGGACTATATCATAGACCCCGTCAATACCAGTATCTACTCTCCCATCACCGTGGGCGGAGTGCTTCCCGCCCAGTTGGGGCCGGGCGTCATTCAGTCGGTCTGCATCAACATAGAGCACAACTGGTTAGACGACCTGGACATCTATCTCGTGGCACCCAGCGGCATGTTTATGGAGTTGAGCACCGACAACGGCTCCAATGGAGACGACTACATACAAACCTGTTTCACTGCCGATGCCATCACGCCCATAGATTATGTCATGCCACCGGCCTCAGGTGCTCCCTACACGGGCAACTTCCTGCCCGAAGGCGTCTGGGAAGACCTCTGGAGCGCCCAGGACAACCCCACCAACGGCACTTGGCAACTGCTCGTCATTGACGATGCCCTCGGCTTCGTCGGCACACTGCTCGACTGGAGCATCACTTTCTATCCGGAATATCAAGTCTATTACGAGTGGACACCCTCCACCGGATTGAGTTGCGATGACTGTCCCAATCCTGTTGCCACGCCACCCGATACAACCACCTACTATCTGCACGCCTATGATTCCTACGGCTGCGAGGTCTTCGACTCCATCACCATCAACACCATCCCCGTTTTGCCGGCGCCGGAAGTGTCCTGCAGCATCACCAACGACACCTGCGTGACCTTCACCTGGAATCCCGTCGCCGGCGCAAGTGGCTACGAAGTCAGCCTCGACGGAGGCGCCAGCTGGATACCCCCCAACGGCGGCTCCTTCTCCCACACAGTCTGCGTGGGCTTTGAACAGGAAGCCAGCCTCAGCGTGCGCGCCAACGACAATTGCGGCGGCTTCCCCGCTGCCAGCAGCTGCACCACGCCTGCCTGCTCAGGCGGCATCCCCCAAATCGTCCAAATCCAGGACGTGGACTGCTACGGCAACAGCAACGGCAGCGTTGAAGTTACCGCCACCGGTCCCGGAGCGCCCTTCACCTTTACTCTGGGAACGGAAACCAATGCCACCGGCCTGTTTGAAAACCTGCCCGCAGGCGATTACACCATCAGCGTAACCAATCAGGTGAATTGCGTAACCAGCATAGACGTTGCGATCTCCCAACCCTGGCTGCTCAGCACCAACATCGGCCTGGAACAAGCCATCTCCTGCAGCACTGCCCAGGATGGCAGCCTCGCAGCCCTGCCCAACGGCGGGACACCCCCTTACAACTACCTATGGAGCAACGGCCAAACCGACTCCATAGCCACCAACCTCGCATCGGGGACGGTAAGCCTCACCATCACCGATGCCAACGGCTGCCAGGCTCAGGAAAGCTTCACCCTCGATGCGCCCCCTCCCATGTTCGTCAACACCACAGCCTCCAATGTGGCCTGCTTCGGCGACAGCAGCGGCACAGCCGTCGCTCTGGTGAGCGGCGGAATAAGCCCCTACAGCTACCTTTGGAGCAGCGGCGACACCCTGCAGGCAGCTTCCAACCTGCCCGCAGGCACCTACACCGTAACGGTAACCGACAGCAACAACTGCATGGAAACGGCCTCTGTCACCATAGACCAAAATCCGCCCATCTCCCTCAGCACGGATTACAGCCCTCCGGCCTGTCTCGGCTATGACGATGGCTCGGCTACCGTAACTGCATCGGGCGGAGGCTCCGGGACTTTCTTCTACCAATGGGATGCCAATGCCGGCAACCAGACCACAGCCACGGCCACGGGCCTGAGCGCAGGCACCTACTTCGTTACCGTTTCCAACACCCTCGGCTGCAGCAACAGCATCAGCGTGCTGGTGGAAGACCCTCCCGGCATGGACATAGATCTGCAAACCGGCGATGCCTCCTGCGATGGCAATGCAGACGGCAGCGCCATGCTCAGCGTCTCGGGAGGTACGCCCGGCTATCAATTTATTTGGAGTGACGGAGGTCCCAATGTGCCCGGGCGTACAGATTTGCCGCAAGGCAACTACTCCGTAAGCATTCAGGACGCCAACGGCTGCGAGCAGGTGCTCAACTTCACCATCTCAGCCCCCCAGGCTATGACGCTCGATTTCAACGCAGAGATGACCTCCTGCGATGACAGCTCCGACGGTAGCGCCACGGCCCTGCCCTCCGGCGGCACCCCCGCCTACAGCTACCTTTGGGAAGACGGGCAAACCACTCAAACGGCCGTCAATTTGCCGGAAGGCAGCTATTCCGTAACCATCACCGACAACAACGGCTGCCAAATCAGCGGAGCGGTGAGCATCAGCAGTCCGCCGCCCATTTCGCTTTCGCTAAACATGACCCAGGCACTATGCTTTGGCAGTGCTGACGGCACAGCCACCGTACAAGCCTCCGGAGGAACTCCCCCCTACACCTACCTCTGGAGTGACGGCCAGACGACGCCCACAGCTACAGCACTGGCAGCAGGCACCTACAC
>WGBN01000210.1 GCA_015494245.1 Saprospiraceae bacterium
GATGTGTATAAGAGACAGGTTCAGGAGCGGCTGCGCCATGCGATGGTCAAAGGGATTGTGGAGTTTATCGAGGAAGATGTGGAGGAAGCCAGGCAGCAGTATTCCACGGCTCTTGAAGTCATCGAAGGGCCTTTGATGGACGGGATGAATGTTGTGGGTGATTTGTTTGGTTCGGGCAAGATGTTTTTGCCCCAGGTCGTCAAGAGCGCCCGCGTGATGAAAAAGGCGGTGGCGTATCTGACGCCCTATCTCGAAGCCGAGAAGAGCGATTTGGCTTCCACTTCCAAGGGCCGAATTCTGCTCGCCACGGTGAAGGGAGATGTACACGATATTGGTAAAAATATTGTTGGAGTGGTTTTGGCCTGCAACAATTTTGAGGTAACGGATTTGGGCGTGATGGTGCCCATGGAGAAGATTTTAGACGAGGCCTTGCGGCAAAAGGCGGACATCATCGGTTTGAGCGGGCTGATCACGCCCTCCTTAGACGAGATGGTGCGCATTGCGCGCCGCATGGAGGAGCGGGGTTTCACCCTGCCGCTGATGATTGGCGGGGCGACCACTTCGAAGGCGCATACGGCTGTGAAGATTGCGCCGGAGTATTCCGGGCCGGTCATTCACGTACACGATGCTTCGCGGGCTGTGGGTGTGGCTACGGATTTGCTGGCCTCTGATGCAAATGCATTTGCCGAAAGGCTCAAAGAAGAACAGGCTGTTTTGCGGAAGCAGCGCGAACAGCACAAGCGCGAATTCAGGCTTTTGCCTTTGGAGCAGGCTCGGGCCAACAAATTTCCGGGCGGTTGGGAGCAATACGAGCCGCCGCAGCCCCGGCAGACGGGCGTGCAGGTTTTTGAGGATTACCCTTTGGTGGAGTTGTTTGACTATATTGACTGGACGCCATTTTTTAAGAGTTGGCAGATGAAGGGGCGTTTCCCCGATTTGCTGAACGACCCGAGGCACGGGCAGGAGGCCTGGAAGTTGTACGAGGATGCGAAGGCTTTTTTGGAGCGCATGGTTTCTGAGAAAATGCTTCGGGCGAAGGCTTTTGTGGGGATTTTTCCGGCGGCTTCGCAGGGGGAGGAGATTTTGATTTACGGGGATGAGGGGCGTTCGCAGGAGTTGTTGCGGGCGCAGCATTTGCGGCAGCAGGCAGTAAAGCCTTCCGGCAAATACAATCTCGCGCTGAGCGATTACATAGCCCCGGTCTCATCGGGCCGGCGCGACTGGGTGGGCGCTTTTGCGGTAACGGCGGGTTTGGGGATTGAAGACGCCATTGCCCATTTTGAGCGCAGGCAGGAGGATTACGAGATTATTTTGTTGAAAGCGCTGGCCGATCGTTTGGCGGAAGCCCTGGCCGAGCGCATGCACGAGCGCCTGCGCAAAGAATTTTGGGGATATGCGCCCGATGAAGATTTGGACAATGCGGGTTTGATTGCGGAGAAGTACCGCGGGATACGTCCTGCGCCTGGTTATCCCGCCTGTCCGGACCATACGGAGAAGGCGAATATTTTTGCGTTGTTGGGCATAGGCGAAGGCAGCGGTTTGCGTTTGACGGAGAGTTATGCCATTTGGCCTGCGGCTTCGGTGAGCGGTTGGTATTTTTCGCATCCGGAGGCCCGGTATTTTGGCTTGGGGCGCATTGGGAAGGATCAGGTAGAGGATTATGCGCGTCGCAAGGGGATGGATTTGGCGGAAGCCGAAAGATGGCTGGCGCCGAGTTTGGGTTATGAGCCGTAGTGTGTAGAAAAAAGGGTTATCTTTGAGCACTAATGGTTTATTAAGTTGTTGGGCCTAAGCTATGCGAAGAGTTAAGGCTGCCCGCTTTCTTTGGGTGTATTGTTGTGTAGATTCTTAATAAACCATTGACCCCAAAAAGTATATCTATGAGTGAAAGTGAAAAGCTTAGATCTTCTTCTGCCGATGAGGTGGTGTTGAGGGACATTCTGAAGGAGGCCGGGATTTGGTGGCGTGAAATAAGGCAGCATTACAAGCTCGCTTTGGGTATTTTATCGGGTACTGTTTTGTTGTTGTTTGCCATTGCCTTTTTTAGCGTTAAGCAGTATGAGGCGAAGGTGACTTTTATGGTGAATGAGGATGAGGGGAGCAAGTTGGGAGGCATTTCGGGTTTGTTGGAATCTGTGGGGTTTGGGAGTGTAGCCAGCAGTGATTTTAATTTGGATAAGATCATGGCGTTAGCGCATTCCAGGCGGGTAATTTACCGGGCTTTGCTGGATTCGGCTGTGGTTAAGGGGGATTCGGATTTGTTGGCGAATCACCTTATCAGGATTTACCGTTTGCAAGAGCGTTGGAGTAGGAAGAAGCCCAAGTTAAAGGGTTTTGTTTTTCGCTCGGACAGTCTGGAGCATTTTGGTTTGTTGGAGCATACGGCTTTGAGCGAAGTTTATAAGTATGTGGAGAAAGGGGAGGGGCGCATTGATCCTTTGTTGAGTACGTCTATGGCTCCGGAGGCGGGGATTATGAGCTTGACGGTTACTGCTCGCTCGCAGGAATTTTCGAGGGCTTTGGCTTTGGCTCTTTTCAACAGTCTGAGCAATTTTTACATTGAGAAAACGGCGGAGAAGCAGCGAACGACTTATGAGCAGATGAAGATGCAGGCGGATTCCATTGGGCGGGCGCTTCGGGCCAAGGAATATGAGTTGGCGAAGTTTATGGATATGCATCAGAATCTGATACCGCAGACCGCTCAGCTTAAGAAAGAGCGTTTAGAGCGGGAGGTTTTTATTTTGAATACCATGTACGGCGAGGCTGTACAGAATAAGGAGTTGGCTCATTTTACGCTTAAGAATAAGACGCCTTTTGTACAGCCTGTGGATGTTCCGGTTTTGCCCTTGAAGGTCATTCAGATGTCTAAGGCGAAGAGTTTGGTTTTTGGGTTCTTTCTCGGGGCTTTGTTGGCGGTGGTATTTATCATTGGCCGGATGAAGGTGAGGCGGGCTTTGGCGGAGGAATGAATAAAAAAGGGCCGCGGATTGCGCGGCCCTTTTTCGTTTATGCTCTTTCGAGATTGGCTTCTTCGTACATTTTGCGCAGTTTTCTGCGGGCGAAGAAGATGCGGCTCTTGATGGTACCCAGTGGCGCCTGGAGTTCTTCTGCGATTTCGTCGTATTTATAGCCTTTGTAGGCCATCCAGAAGGGGCGTTTGAACTCTTCGGGCAGGGTGCTGACCATGCGGAGCAGTTCTTTGTAAGCGATGTTGCTTTCGCCTTCGTTGAGGACGGTGCGATCGCTTTGGTTGATGTAGTAGTTGTTGGGCGTTTGGTCCAGGATGGTGCCACGGCGCATTTTCTTGCGGTAGTTGTTGATGAAGATGTTGCGCATGATGGTTACTGCCCAGGCTTTGAAGTTGGTGCCACGGCGGTATTTTTCGGCATTCGTGAGAATGCGAAGCACGGTATCCTGGTAGAGATCGTTGGCGTCGGCCATGTTGCCCGTCAACTTCAGTGCAAAAGCTCGCAAAGAGTTTTTGACTTGCTCGAGTTGATCTTGTATGTAGCTGTTCATAATTTTCCAGTGTTTTGGTTGAGTTGCCCGGGCGTTTCAGGCAGCTCGATTGTCATTTTCGTTTACAAAGATACATCTTTGCAACGGAATGTTGTATGTATTTTTGACAATTTAGACTGATTTTTAATAAATTTAAGTAAACTTTAACAGTTGGTGCAAACTTAAGACGTAAGTCTGAGCTTGAGATACCTTTGCTGCATAAAAGTTTAGAGCGTCCTTTGAGCTCCGGTAGTTGCCCCCATGAACTTTTGCAGGGCAGGGGCGTTATTGTATGCAAGCGAGCGGGTTTCATGCCTGCCCAAATAATACGCATTATTTTTCTATTTCGCGCAGTCGTTGGTCGTTAAGCGGGGCGTTTTCATCGAAAATCTCAGGAATTTATGAGTTGCCGTTCGGATTTGCCGGAATTTTTGGGAGCGAACATCCGCCATTTGCGTCGAGGCAAGGGGTGGAGTCAGGAGGAGTTGGCGAGGCAGACCGGATTGACGCGGGGGCGTATAGCTTCTTATGAGAGTGGTTGTGCTGAGCCGCCGCTTCGGAGTCTTTTTTCGTTGGCGGAGGTGTTGGAGGTTTCGGTATGGGATTTGGTGTGTACGGATTTGCAGAGAGGAGAGCTCATTGCTCCGGAAAAGCGTTTTTCATTTTCGGCTATTCTGAACAATCAGGCGCGCATACAGGCTTTGCAGCAGGAGGCATTGGAGTTGGAGAAGGTGATAGAGAGTTTGTTTAAATGCCATTGCTACAAGGTGAACAATCTGAGGAATGTGCCGGACGATCTGATGAGTTTGCGCCACGATTTTGAGCAACTGCACAGCATGAGCTGCCGTTTGTTGGACATTCACAAGGAGATCATGTCTTTGATGTCCTTTGTTCAGGCGCCTGTTGAGCAGGAAGGGGGAGGCGCTTAAGAGGTGATGAATCGCTTTTTGAAGGTGGTCAGGCTGCTCCGTCCGTTTTTTCTATTCTTTTGCTTTTTCTTTTCGAGATAATGGCGGTGAAAGACCAGCAGGGGTACGTCTATTTGCTGTAGGTTGCCCTGGTGGTAAGCGTGCTCAAAGAGGTTTTCGAAGAGGTTTTGCCTTTTGCTCATCATGACGATGAGGTCCATTTGGTGTTCCTGGATGTATTCGGGCAGGAGTTCGTAGATGTATTCTGCGGGTACTGATTTTTGGATGAGGAAGTTGCTGTCGTGGAGCAATTCTTTTCTCAACGCCCAGGTAGATGCGCCGCTTTCTTCTACATCTATATAGTGGAGGTCTGCTTTGAATTTGAGGCTCATGCGCAGGATGCAGCTTTGTACGGTGGGGTCGAGTTTTTGGTATTCGCCTCCGACGATGAGGATGTTGTGAATGGGGCGAAAGGCAAAATTGGCGGGGATGACCAGTACGGGGCATTCAGCTTGAGCGATGACTCCGGTGGTTTTGGTACCTATGATTTTTTGGAAGGCGCTGTAGGCGTGCTTTTTACCCATAGCGATGAAGCGGCAACCGTCTTCTTTGCTGGCTTTGACGATTTGTTCCCGGGCATCGCCCTTGCGCAGCATGAGGCTGAGGCCTTCGGGTATGCAGTGGTCAGGGGCAATTTGAGCAAATTTGGTGAGGCGGTTCCAGGCTCTGCTTTTTTGGCGGCGGGGTATCCAGCCGGTTCGGCTGAGGAGAGGTTGAGGTTTGTAAACGTGGAGGACACTGAGGTCCATGTTGTAGGAGCGGGCAAATTGATAGGTATATCGCAGTGCATGTTGAGATTCCGGCGAGAGGTCTGTCGGAAAGATGATTCGGTTTGGGTTCATAGTTGGGATGGTTTTGTCTTAAAACGCACTTTTGCAGGTGCGTAAATATAGGCTTTTTTTCTTTAACGGTTTGGGGTTGATGTTGGGGGGGAGTGTTTAGCGTGTAGCGTGTAGCGTTGGCTTAGTGTTTGGTGTCGGGAGTTTGGCGTGATGATGAGGTTTTGGAAAGTTTTGGGGAGGTGGAAGCAAGTGTTTTGGGTTTGGATTTTGGAGCAAACCCGAAATACTTATTTCAACGGCATATTGCTTCCGGTTATTGATGTTACGGAGCTATTGAGGGAGTCGCCTTCTGCCAGTTCTGAATAGTGTTTTTTTAGCA
>WGBN01000211.1 GCA_015494245.1 Saprospiraceae bacterium
AGTTATTGGATTGAGCGCGCCAAAGATTTTGCCATGAACCGGCATCGCTTTCCGGTTTTTGACTTAAGCGAGGTTGTGTTGGATAAGTGGATTTCCATTTTTGAGCGCAAGCATTTTGATTACTTGTACGGCTACACCAGCAGCTTGGTTTATTTTGCCCGTCATTGCAAGATGAGGGGTGTTTCTTTAAAAAAGATTTGTCCTTCGCTGCGTTTGTGCATGGTTACCTCAGAAGTATGCACGCCTGAAGACAGGAATGTTTTGGAGCAGGGCTTTGGTCTGCCTGTCGTCAATGAGTATGGGGCTTCGGAGACGGGTCTCATTGCCTTTGAAAAGCCGGAGGGGCGATGGCAGTTGTGCGAAGAATTGTTGTATGTGGAGGTGGTGGATGAGCATAATCAGCCTTTGCCTTTCGGCAAACCAGGTCGTCTGCTGATCACTTCTCTGTACAACCGTGCCATGCCCTTTATTCGCTATGAAATAGGCGATCTGGGCATTTTGCAAAAGGGCATCAATGGCCGACGGGAGTTAGCGTCTTTACAGGGGCGTACCAATGACTTTGTGCGTCTGCCCTCGGGCAAGACAGCTCCCGGTCTGACATTTTACTATGTGGCGAGAAATTTGCTGGAGGGAAAATCCTTCATTAAAGAATTCATCATTCGCCAGACAGCCATCCATCGTCTGGAGTTTTATGTAGTTGCGGACCGCCCTCTGACCGAAGCGGAGAAAAAGCTCATCGAACAAAAAGCAGATGAGTACCTGGAGCCAGGGCTTGAGATTGTCGTCCATGAGGTAGAGCGCATAGAGCGCTCTGAAGCAGGCGGAGGGAAAATTAAGCATTTTTATTCGGAAATATGAGTGGGGTGATTTCTAAAACCTGCCTTTTATCGGTAGTTTGTCCTGTCTATAACGAGGTTGACCACATAGAGGCCTTGCTTCACTTTTTTATTCAGGCAAAACCTGATGATAAAGAGCTGTTTTTGATAGATGGGGGCTCTACAGATGGGACTCTGGAAATTATCGCCAACTGGCAAAAGCAGCATGACAATATTTATCTCCTGCACAATGAACGGCAATATGTGCCTTTTGCTTTAAATAAGGCCATCCCTCAGTGTAGAGGGAAGTATATTGTGCGCTTAGATGCGCATACGGAATATAAAGAAAATTATTTTGAAGAGATATTAAAGGCATTTGAGAAAAGTGGAGCCGATATTGTCGGAGGGCCTACACGGAAAAAAAGTAGTGGCAAAACTTCTCAAGCTATTGCCTATGCCATTAGTACACCTTTAGGAATTGGAGATAGCCGTGTGCATCAGGAAGATTACGAAGGTTTTACAGACAGCGTAACTTTCGGCGCATGGAGGAGAAGTGTTTTTGATAGGATAGGTTTATTTGATGAGCGCCTGAAGCGTAATCAGGACGATGAATTCCATTATAGGGCAAAAAGCAAAGGTCTGACGATTTACCAAAGTCCGGCTATACACCTTTACTACTATCCGCGTTCTACCTTAGTAACTCTTTTTCATCAGTACTATCAATACGGCTTTTATAAACCTTTAGTCCTGAAAAAAGTCCCCTCCGGGACAAAAATGCGGCATGTAATCCCCTCTCTTTTTTTATTGTATTTAATTGCTTGCCCTGTTTTAGCGGTCTGGTCTTTTTTGTTTTTGTTTCCCCTGGTGTTATATGTCTTATTGGTCATTTACTATTCATTTCGAAGCGATCTCAAATGGCGAGAAAAGTTTCATGCCCTCTTGGTTTACCCGACCCTGCACATTGCTTATGGTGCGGGTTTTTTGCTGGGGTTGAGTCAGTTGTGGAAAAAGTAAAATTGGCGTTTAAGCTATCAAAACTTTGGAGCTGCCTTTATGTTTAAAGTAGCTTTCACTCTCCAGCACTTTTCTCGTTTGATTGGGGGTGAGCTGTTTGCGTTATTTGTTTAAGTGTATGAATGAAGCATTGCTCGAAGATGTTATTGAATGGGATGTCCCCAATTGGTCAGGAGTGTTGCCATTTTGGAAGCAGCATCTGCCGGATAAACAGAATGATCTAAAGATTTTGACCATTGGTGAACGCAACGGAGGCCTATCGTTGTGGCTTGCTTTGCAGGGCTATGCAGTTATGTACAGTGATGTACACGAACCAAGAGAAGAGGCTATTGCGCTTCACAGGAAATACGGTGTTCAGGATATCATCAGCTATGAGCAGGTAGATGTGTTTAGCATGCCCTACGAAGATAACAGTCTCGACGCCATAGTCTGTAAATCGGTGATTGGAGGTTTGAAGCTGGTGTACAAAGATCGCCGCACCCGCACACTTGAGAATCAGAAAAAAGCCGTCGAAGAAATACGCAGAGTGCTCAAACCGGGCGGGGTTTTCCTCGGTGCGGAGAATATGAAGGGAAGTCCGCTACACCACTTTTACCGCAAATACAAGGGGCTTGATAAAGGCTGGCGATATCTGAGTCTGGAAGAACTGGAGTATTTGTTTTCGGGTTTTTCAAAGCTTGAGTCAAAGCAGTTTGGATTTTTGCCAAGTACGACTTCTTTAAAGGGTCTAAATAAAATTGCAGGTAGGTTAAATGTGTTGTTGGCGTTATGTCTTCCGGCTTCTTGGCAGTACATCAGCTTTCTTTCTGCATTAAAGTAAGCAAGTAATGTCATGAGGGCTTTAATTTTCATGGGCCCGGGACGTTCCGGGACGACCTTGCTTTCGAGTATTTTTGCTTTACATCCGGAGCTTCAGTTTGTGTCAAATATTAATGATCGTTGGCCGGATGTAGCTTATCCGAAAATCATAGATGGTTTGTATCGGGTTTCTATGGTGAGGGACGCGATTAAGTACATTCCAAAGCCATCAGAGGCCTATAATTTTTGGAATTATTATTTTGAGGGATTTAGCAACAATGAGATTTCAGTTGAGGAGCAAGCGGTGAAAAGGTTTCAAAAATTTCTTGAGTCGCATTTTAATCCGGATAAAATCTTTTTCACTAAGATTACGGGTTATAC
>WGBN01000212.1 GCA_015494245.1 Saprospiraceae bacterium
CTGCAGGAAGGCACCTTTACCCAGGATGTAGAAACGCTCATCCTCACTTTTTACGGACTCATGGCCCATCAGGAAGGACAATATGCAGAAGCTGCAGAAGCGCTCGAAGAAGTCGTCAAGCGAGACAGCATAGCCAATCCCGCCGTACACAGCCTGCTGGCCGACAGCTACCTCAGCATGAATGAACCCCTGAAGGCCATTCAGCACTACGAAATCGTAGCCGAGCTCAAACCCACAGATACCCTCACCCTCCGCAACCTGGCCTGGATGCAAATTATGAATGACAGGCCTCAAGATGCTTTAGAAACAGCCAAAAAACTCATCGAAGCAGCCCCCGAAAGTAGCGACGGCTTTAACATCCGCGCGTATGCCTACGTAGCGCTCAAAGAATACGACCTGGCGGCCATGGACTTTAAACGCGCCAAAATTTTCCAAACCCATAGAGAAGAAAGAATCGCCAACGAAGACAACGCTTCAGAAAACAAGGCCGAAGAAGAAACCCACGTCATCAGGCCTGATACCTCGCAAATCAGACCCAAAAGTCCCGACTATCTGCCGGAGGTAAGCATCAGCCCTGAGGATATGAAAAAAATCAAGCGGAAGAAAAAACCCCGCCTCATCCTGAAAAAAGAGCTCTTGGAAAAGAAGACCAACGGGCATTAAAAACCGGCGGCAAGTGCGGCACCCTTTCCCTCAAAGCTCCTTGGCCTTCTGCCAGAGCGCTTCCATCTCCTCTAAGCTCATGTCCTGCAGCCTGCCCCCGGCAGCCTGGCTTTCGATGTATTCGAAGCGCTTTTTAAATTTGGCATTGGTACGGGCCAGAGCAGTCTCGGGCTCTATTTTCATAAAACGGGCGTAATTGACCAGGCTGAAAAGCAAATCGCCGAACTCTTCTTCCATTTTTTGCTGCCTTTCGGCAAATGTTTTTGCCTGCGTTGCCTCATAAAACTCTTGCATCTCCTCCCTGACCTTATCCCACACGGCTTCCGCATCGTTCCAGTCGAAACCTACTTGGGCCGCCTTTTCCTGCATGCGCTGGGCCTTGACCAGGGCCGGCAAAGAGTTGGGAACGCCCTGGAGGACGGAGCGCTTGCCCTCTTTGAGCTTGAGTTGCTCCCAGTTTTTTTTTACCTGCTCCGCATCATTTACATCCCAATCCCCGTAAATGTGCGGATGACGGCGAATGAGTTTCTCACATTCCTGGTGAATGAGGTCCGCCACGTCAAAGGCGCCTTTTTCCTCGGCAATGCGGGCGTAGAAGACGAGATGCAGCATGAGGTCTCCCAACTCTTCTTTGATGTCCTCCATGTTTTCTTCCAGGAGAGCATCGGCCAGTTCGTAGGTTTCCTCTATGGTGAGGTTGCGCAGGCTTTGGAGGGTCTGTTTGCGATCCCAGGGGCACTGTTCGCGCAGGGTATCCATGATTTCGAGCAGGCGGGCAAAGGCCTCGGCTTTGGCACGGTATTTTTCTTTCATGCCTGCAAAGGTACAGTTGTTTTTCCTGTCTTCATAAGCAAATCCTTTCCTACCTTTGCAGCGCCCGAAAGGGGGCAAGACACACTTTAAACCATCAAACGCATACCATGACTTTTGATCTCATCGTCATAGGAAGCGGCCCCGGCGGCTACGTCGCGGCCATACGAGCAGCCCAACTGGGCATGAATGTAGGCGTCGTAGAACGCGAAGCGCTGGGCGGCATCTGCCTGAACTGGGGCTGCATCCCCACCAAAGCCCTGCTCAAAAGCGGGCAGGTGTTTCAATATCTGCAACATGCCGAAAATTACGGCATCAAAATCGGCAAGCCCAAAGCCGACCTGCCCGCCATGGTGAAGCGCAGCCGCGACGTGGCAGAAAGCATGAGCAAAGGCATTCAGTTTCTCTTCAAGAAAAACAAAATCACCCATATTCAGGGCACGGGCCAACTCCTGCCCGGCAAGCAGGTCGAGGTAACGGATGAAAAAGGCCAAAAAACCACCTACAGCGCCGCCCACATCATCATCGCCACCGGCGCCCGCGCCAAAGCCCTGCCCAACCTCCCCATAGACGGCAAAAAAATCATCGGCTACCGCCAGGCACTGGTGCTCGATAAAATCCCCAAACGCCTCGTAGTCGTAGGGGCAGGCGCCATCGGCGTAGAGTTCGCCTACTTCTACAACGCCATCGGCAGCGAAGTAACCATCGTTGAATTTATGGAGCAGGGCCTCGTCCCCCGCGAAGATGCCGACATCTCCAAAGAGCTGGGCCGCCACTTCAAAAAGGCCGGCATCAAAATCCTCGGCAACACTTCCGTGGAAAGCGCGGATACCAAGACCAAAAACATCAAAGTCAAAGTCAAAAACCGCAAAAACGGCAAGGAGGAAATCCTCGAATGCGACCTGGTGCTCTCCGCCGCCGGCATTCAACCCAATACTGAAAACATCGGCCTGGAAACCCTCGGCATCAAAACCGAACGCGGTTTCATCACCGTAGATGAATACTACCGCACCAATGTACCCGGCATCTATGCCATAGGCGACGTCATCCCCACAGCAGCTCTGGCCCACGTCGCCAGCGCCGAAGGCATCACCTGCGTAGAAGCCATCGCCGGACTCAAGCCCGAGCCGGTGGACTACAACAACATCCCGGGCTGTACTTACTGCCAACCCGAAGTAGCTTCCGTAGGCTATACGGAAAAAGCCGCCAAAGAAGCCGGCTACGAAATCAAAGTGGGCAAATTCCCCTTCTCGGCCTCCGGCAAAGCCAAGGCCGCCGGCGCCCCCGAAGGCTTCGTCAAACTCATCTTCGACAAAAAATACGGCGAACTGCTCGGAGCACACATGCTCGGAGCCAACGTTACCGAAATGATCGCCGAAATCGTCGTCGCTCGCAAACTCGAAACCACAGGACACGAAATCATCAAATCCATACACCCCCACCCCACCATGAGCGAAGCCATCATGGAAGCCGCAGCAGCAGCGTATGATGAAGTCATTCACCTTTGAATCCAGAAAAACAATGGATTGTGCGGGCTTCGGCAAGCCTGCCTGCTGGTGAGTGAGCATAACCGAACTCCGGTGCCTCGACAGCAGGCAGGCTCAGCCTAAAGGTTTTCGCGGGTTTTAGTTGGACTCCTTGACTACCCGGGCTCCGAAAAAAGGCGGGAGGACGCCCCTTCAGGGGTTGGGGGCGCGGGCAGCCTTATGATGAAGGTCTCCCCAAAACTTAATGAACCATCGAAGAGAAAATAAAAACAGCAAAAGCCGGCTCAGCTCTGAGTCGGCTTTTTTTGTTACCTTAGTCCGAACAAGCTGTAACATCTCGGCCTTCACCTTCGTCTTCCTTCCGACATGAGCATCGAAGAATTCCAGAATCGGGTCATACCACTAAAAAACAGGTTTTTCGGCCTGGCGTACTCCATGACGAGCAACAGCGCCGAGGCAGAAGACCTGGTGCAGGAAGCCTTCATCAAGCTCTGGAATATGCGCGACCGCCTGCGCCATATCGAAAACCTCGAAGGCTGGTGCATGAGAGTACTTCGCAACCTGGCCATAGACCAAATGCGAAAAAAAACTCCCCCCACCGACCCCATCGAAGAACGCTGGGACCTGCAAGCCAAAACCGCAGACCCTCACCAACTGACCGAAACGCAAGACGAAATGCAACGCATCGAAAACCTCATGCTGCAATTGCCCGACAAACAACGCACCGTTATCAAACTGCGCGATGTGCAAGGCTACAGCTACAAAGAAATCAGCGAAGCCCTCGATCTGCCCATGAGCCAGGTCAAAGTCTATCTGCACCGCGCCCGGCAACAAATGAGAAAACTCCTCACTCAAAAACTCGAACAAGAAAACGCATAGCCATGAGCAACCAAAAAATAAAAGAACTGTTGGACAAATACTTCGCCGCAGAAACAAGCCTCGAAGAAGAGGAACAACTGCGCCAATTTTTCTCCGGCAACGACATCCCCGAACAATGGCTGCCCTACCGGCCCATGTTCCAATACTTTTCAGCTTCCGCCAAACAAAACCCGCCGGAAGATTTTGACCAAAAACTGTTGAAGAATATCCGGCAACAGCAAAAGCCCCACCGCATAGACGGCTGGAAACTGTTGCCTTATGCCGCAGCCATAACACTGCTACTCACATTGACCTACCTCTTCTCACCC
>WGBN01000213.1 GCA_015494245.1 Saprospiraceae bacterium
GTACTTCGGGCTTCTGCTCTTTGAGGTACTTGGCAATGCCGGATACCGTACCGCCCGTGCCCGTACTTCCCACAAAGTGGGTAATCATGCCCTCCGACTGCTGCCAGATCTCGGGAGCCGTGCTGTAGTAGTGGGCATCCATGTTGTCCGTGTTGAAATTTTGGTTGAGATAGACAGAATTGGGGATTTCCGCTGCCAGCGCCTTGGCCCTTTCGTAGTACGAATTGGGATCAGTGGGCTTGGCATCTTTGGGGCAGATGACGACTTCGGCGCCCATAGCCTTGAGCAGATTGGTTTTGTCCTGGGAGATTTTGCTGGTTACCGTCAGCACACAGTGGTAGCCTTTGACGGCAGCAATCATGGCCAGGCTGTAGCCCGTATTGCCGGAGGTAGCTTCGATGATGGTACCACCGGGCTTCAGTGCGCCTGAACGCTCTGCCTGTTCAATCATGTACTTTGCCACGCGGTCCTTGGCCGAAGCGCCCGGATTGAAAGCCTCTACTTTGGCCCAGACCTCAGTGTTGAGGTCCAAAGAAGCCTTCTCCAAACGAATCAAAGGCGTATTCCCAATGGCCTCGAGGACAGAGGGCACGCGTTCGGAACAAGAAGAGGCAGAAAAGGGATTTGAAAGCATCATAAGTCTTGTCTTTTAATTTTTCCTTCTGCACATAAACCAACACAAAGGTAGTTTACATCTGTCTAAAGAAACAACAAAATTGATGAATTAAAACCAAAAAACACCCTATTTTTTCAAGGATAATCAAAAAATGCTGACATTTTTAAACATCCACTAAATCACTACGTAAAAATGTGGTTTGTTTTGAATGATATTGAATAGGAAAAGAGGACACAAAAAAAGGGCTAATTCAGAGAATTAGCCCCAAAAGGATAGAGCAATATCCAATGTCACCCATTATAGCACTTTCTCATACCGGAATCAAAAGCAGTTTTGAGGCCGCCTTTGATGCAAGAAATTTTAAGCCTTCAGCTTCTCGGAGGGTTTCCCCCTTTCTTGCAGCGCTAAGGTACGATGGCAGCCAACAGGTAAAAAATGACTTTAGTCAACCTAAAAAGTGACTTTTGTCATCTTTTTGGCAACGTAAGCGATGAACGTAACGAACGTGAGGCGTAGCGAACATGACCGGATATGTGGTTTGGACAATCCTTCTAATTCATTCAGTATCTTTGCGATGAGCGTTCCGCTCATAAACACAAATCTATACTGCTTTTTTACAATGCTTCATCTAATTTGAGTACAACATTTTTGAAAAATGCCGGATACGGACTTGTTGCTCCAGGGGGGAGTGCTTATTGCTTTTCTTGTCGTCGTCTATGCTTTATCTCTCTTCGCATATTTGAGAGGGAGACATTATCTCGCACTGTTTTTTATCATTGTTGCCGGATTTAGCTTAAGGCTTTTTTGTTCATTAGACCCCATGCTTCATCCCTGGGATGAAAGGTACCATGCTTTAGTTGCGAGAAACATGATTGAGCACCCCTTAGAGCCCAAACTGTATAAGGAACATGTAGTTGAGTACGATTATACCAACTGGACTGCCAATAAAATATGGTTGCACAAGCAACCGGCGCCATTGTGGGCAATAGCTTTGAGTCTGAAGGCTTTTGGGGTTAGTGAATTATCGGTAAGGCTGCCTTCTGTTCTTCTTTCTACTTTGAGTATTTTTTTGACATTTTTTATTGGGCTATTCTTATTTAGGTCTGACAGAATCGCTTTAATCGCCGCTTTTCTCCAGTCAATCAATGGCTTGGTAATCGACTTGGCAAGTGGAAGGATAGCAACTGACCATATTGACACTTTCTTTCTTTTTTTTGTGGAGTTGTCAATTTTTTTCATTCTTCTGAATGCCAGGAATGATAAGAGAATCTTCTTGATTCTTGCAGGGGGGGCATGTGGATTGGCCATTTTGACTAAGTGGTTACCGGCATTAATAGTTTTTCCGCTATATTTGATTATGGGCATAAAAAGCAAATCTAAAAACAGATTGCTTACTGGTATTTTTCTGTTAGGTATTGCGACCTTATTCGTTGCCCTGCCTTGGCAAATATACGCCCAATCGCTTTTCCCTTTGGAATACCAATGGGAGCAACATTTTAACAAGTTGCATTTCATTAAGGGCCTGGAAGGTCATGAGCAGCCTTGGTGGTACTTCGTCAATCAAATCAGAATAGATGTTAATGAATCAATTTATGTTGTTTTGTTGTGGTTTGCTTATTACGTTTATCGGAACGTCAGCTTCTTTCGTCAAAACCTGTTTTTGCTGACTTATATTGCAATCCCGTTTTTGTTTTTTTCAATGGCAAAAACAAAGATGCCGGGATACCTTTTATTTACCTTCCCTGCCTATTTCATCATCATCGGCCTGTTTATTGACAAATTGTTGTCCGGCAAGATTGGGAGAAGGTACAAATCAAAATTTCACAGGCTTGGTGTTTTTGTTACGGTCGTCATCTTTTTGCTTGCACTTCGCTATGGCTTGGAGCGAGTGAGTCCTTTTAAGTCAAGGAACAAGGAATGGCTTGCCAAAAAAGAGCTGCTGAGCATTAATTTCCCTGAAAAAGCTGTTCTTTTTAACACCACCTGCCCGATTGAGTGGATGTTTTATACAAATTGTCTTGCATACCCCTCAATTCCGGACAGCAACTTGATCAAACAGCTACATGAAAAAAAGTATAAGCTGTTTATCATCTATGATGAAACCTTGCCGGATGAAATAAAGAAAGAAGAGCGTATAAAAAAAATAAAGGCAGAAAAAATGCAGTGTATTTGCCAACATTGATACCCATCCTCCTGCTTGCGATCAATGTGGGTGTCGCCCCTACGGGGCTTTTTTTAATGATCGCAATAAGGCTACCGAGGTGCCACCCCTCCGGGGTTCTAACCGGTTTTACCAATTCTCCCCCGATTTCACCGATTTCTCCAGTTTCACCAATTCCACCGATTTCACCAGTTTCGCCAGTTTCACCGATTTCACCGATACATTAGTCAATCAGGCCGGCTCGGCGGTCTTCCTTCGTCAGCTCCCCGATCCTAACGTTGTTCAACCGACAACGGACAACGGACAACAGACAACAGACAACCTCCACCTCACAACACCAACCCAAGCACCCACTCATACACCGGGCTGTACAAGCCAAGAAAGAGGATACCGGCCACGCACAAAACCAGGCTTATGCGCATAGGCAGGTCGGAAACGAAATGAGCTATGGGCTGTTCGGATTTGCGGAGGAACATGGCGCGAATCACCAGCAGGTAATAATAAAGGGAGATGACTACGTTGATGACGGCAACCAGCACCAGGCCGTAATAACCGGCTCCGGCAGCGCTCATGAAGAGAAAGAACTTGCCGAAAAAACCCGCTACCGGAGGGACGCCCGCCAGAGAGAACATGGCCAGCAGCATGACCAGGCTGAGGCGGGGGTTGCTGCGGTATAAACCTTCGTACTCGCTCATCGTTTCTTTGCCCGTATGCAGGGCGATGGCCTGTACTACGCCGAAGGCAGCGAGGTTGGAAAAGGCGTAAATCAAGACAAAATACAGCACGGCAGTCATACCCCTGCTGTCGCCGGCGAGCAGGCCGAGGAGGATGAAGCCCGCCTGAGCTATGGAAGAGAAGGCCAGAAAGCGCTTCATATTCGTTTGCCGCAAGGCAAAGAGATTGCCCAGCGTCATGGTTAAAATGGCAATGACTACCAAAATCTCGCGCCAGATGTCGGCGTAAAGGGGGAACAACTGCACCAGCAAAATGCCCAACACAAAGACGGCAGCACCCTTGGAGACCACCGATAAGTAAGAGGTTACGCTGATGGGAGCGCCCTCGTAAACGTCGGCCGTCCAAAAATGGAAGGGCACCAGCGATATCTTGAAAGACAAACCCGAGAAAAAGAACAAAAAGCCCAGGACAGAGAGCACATTTGGCGAAAGCCCCTTCTGCAAATCCTCAAAGTACATGGAACCGCCGGTGGCGTACAAAAACGAAATGCCCAGAAGCAAAACGCCCGAAGCCAAGGCAGCCGACAGCACCAGCTTGATGCCCGCCTCGGCCGAACGCTGCCTGCTCAACTCGTAAGCCGCCAAAGCCGCTACCGGCAAAGAGGCCAGTTCCAGGCCCAAATAAAACATCAAAAAATCGCCGGCAGAAATCATGAAGTAAGCACCCAGCAAAGAAGAGAACAAGAGAAAGTAAAATTCCGTAATTCGCTCGCGGCCCACCCATTCGCTGCGCACGTAAGCGTGAGCCTGCAACAAGACCAGGAGAAGGCCAATGTTTAAAATGCTCTTCATCAATTGCAGCATGGGCGTCGTGTGAAACATCCCCCCAAACAAATGGCCCGAGGCCAGGGGCAAAAAACCCAGGGCCGTGTGAAGCGCAAACAAAGCCAATGCAATTGTTGGCAACTGATGTTTGCGCCGGCTGTCCATAGCAATTTCCAAGACCAACAAGAGCAAGAGCAGAACTGTCAAAGACAGTTCGTCGCGCATCAAAATGAGTTTTTGCCAATCCATGGTGTGTTTATTTTATTTTCAAACCCAAAAGGGTTTGAAAAAATAAATTTTTTGTTCTAAAACTTCGCCACAATATGGTCCAGGCTGTTCATGATCATTTCCGACAGCCAGCCGGGGAACAGGCCCATGCCTGCGATGGGCACCAGCAACAAGAGAATGCCGAGACGCTCCTGCCAGGCCGCTTTAGGCAAGTCGGCAAAAGCGGGATTCTTCAGGGGGCCCATCAACATGATGCCTACGGCACGGAGGATGTAAACCGCCGTTACCACTATGGCGGAAACCGAGCCTATGACCGCTATGCGGTAAAACAAATCTTCATGCTGAAAGGCACCTACGAAAATCGTCATCTCTGCTACAAAGCCGCTCAATCCCGGCAGCCCCAGAGAAGCCAGACCGGCAATCACATAGACCGAAGAAATGACCGGCAGAACTTTCATCAGGCCTCCCATTTTATAAATGTCGCGCGTGTGCATGCGCTCGTACAACATGCCGATCAGGGCAAAGAAAAGCGCTGTCATCAGGCCGTGTGAGAGCATCTGCAAGACAGCTCCGTCGAAGGAGGTTTTGTTCAACATCAAAACAGCAAAAAGCACCAGACCACAGTGGCTGACCGAAGAGTAGGCATTGATGTACTTCAAATCCGTTTGCCGCAAGGCGCCAAAAGCTCCGTACAAAACGCTGATGGCCGTGAGGATGATAAATATCCAGGACATCTCCGCCGCTGCAGCGGGCAGCAAATACATGGCCACGCGGAAAGCTCCGTAGCCCCCCAGCTTCATCAAAACGCCGGCGTGCAACATGGACACGGCCGTCGGGGCAGAAGCGTGACCGTCGGGCGACCAGGTGTGGAAGGGAAAGAGGGCGCCCAAAACGCCAAAGCCCATAAAAATCAGGGGGAACAAAAAGCGCTGCATGTTCATCGGTAAATCCAGACGCGCAATCTCCAGGATGTTGAAAGTGAGCTGGCCGCCCCCGGGGGCAGAGTTGAAATAAAGCCCCAAAATCCCCACAAGGAGGAAAGCCGAACCGGCCATCAACATCAGCGTCAATTTCATGGCTGCGTACTCTCGCGGCCCCGTACCCCAAATGCCGATCAGCAAATACATGGGTATCACCGCCAACTCGTAAAAGAGAAACATGGTGAATAAATCCAGCGAGATGAAAAAGCCAAATACGCCCGTACCCAGCACGATGAGCGAGATGAAAAACTCCTTCGACAACTCCTGCATGTGCCAGGAGATGAAGACCCCTGCAAACAAGACAATGGCAGTCAGCAAAATTAAAGCCACGGAAATTCCATCTACGCCTATGGCGTAATGAATGTTAAGGCTTTTAAACCAAAGCACATCCCGCATGAAGAGCATCTCCTCCGTATGGCCGGCTCCCCGCAATTGCAGGTACCAGACCGTCAGCCAAATGGCGAGCAGCAATTCTATGCCCGTTCCTATGGCAGCCCAGGCACGCGCCTGACGCAGGCCTTTCACAAAAAACAGTGCAAGCACTGTCAAAACGGGAACGACAACAAGTGAAGTCAGAATGTCCATAAGTCGCGTTATTTCTTATCTGTGCTCAACTTCTGAAGAAAAAGAAAACGGCCAGCGCCAGGGCGCCGCCCAAAAAGGCCAGGGCGTAGTGCTGCACCTGACCCGATTGCACGCCTTTGATGGCCGAAGAAAGGCGCAGAGTGGTGCGCCCTATCAGGTTCATCGTTCCATCTACAATATGGCGATCAAACCAGGCTACGCCTGCCCCTATGGTGTCAATCATGATGCGTTTGGCAACAAAGGCATAGATGTCATCTATGTAAAACTTGCGCTCTACGAGGCGATACAAAGGCCCGAGCGAGCGCGCTATTTGCGAAGGCAGTTGCTTGTATTCGCTGTACAAATACATGGCCGCCAAAATGCCGATCAAAGCGATGCCTATGCTGCTTCCTGCCAGTTTCCAATCCAGGGCCGAGTGATGAGGCAGGCCATCTGCCGAGACGAACTCGCCGAAGGGGATGAAGCCGGCCACCAGCGTAATCAGAGCGAGGAAGGCCAGGGGCAGTTTCATGTTCCAGCCGCCTTCATGGGGTTTGTGGCTGTACTGCCGCTCCCGTCCCCAAAAGATGGTGAAGTAGAGCCTGAACATGTAAAAGGCTGTTAAGCCTGCCACGAAATAGCCGATGGCAAAGATCCAAAAGTGGTTTTCACGGGCTGCTGCCAAAATTTCATCCTTGCTGAAGAAGCCCGAAAAAGGAGGTATGCCGGAAATGGCGAGGCAGGCGATGAGGAACGTCCAGTGCGTCCAGGGAAGGTGCTTGCGCAAATTGCCCATCTCCCGCAAGTCGTTCGTATGCAGGGCGTGGATGATCATGCCGGCGCCGAGGAAGAGCAGCGATTTGAAAAAGGCATGCGTAAACAGGTGAAAGAGCGAAGCCGTATAGCCCAGGGCATCAGCGCCTCCATCCGAAACGCCGAGGGCCAGCATCATGTAACCGATCTGCGACATGGTGGAATAGGCCAACACGCGCTTGATGTCCATCTGAACCATGGCCATGATAGCCGCCAGCAAAGCAGAGATGGCGCCCACCCAGGCGACGACCTGCAAAGCCGCACCGTAGTCCACCAGCTCATAGACCGGAAAGAGACGTGCCACGAGATAGACACCGGCCACCACCATGGTCGCCGCGTGAATCAAAGCTGAAACCGGCGTGGGGCCTTCCATGGCATCCGGCAACCAGATGTGCAACGGAAACATGGCCGACTTACCCGCAGCCCCCATGAAGATGAGCAGCAAAGCCCAGAACATCAGGGAATGCCCACCAAAGACGGGCGCCCAGTCTTTACTCAGGACGGGACCGTCAGGAGCATTGAGTTGAGCAAAATCAAAGGTGCCTGCGTAGTAGGACAAAATCAATATGCCAATCAAAAAGCCGAGGTCGGCAAAGCGGGTAACGATGAAGGCCTTCTTCGCCGCAGCCACGGCCGAAGGACGGTCGTAGTAAAAACCGATGAGCAGGAAAGAGGAGACGCCCACCAGCTCCCAAAAGAAATAGGTCTGGAAAATGTTGTTCGCCAGCACCAGCCCCAGCATGGCAAAGGTGAAGAGCGACAAAAAGGCGTAATAACGCGCAAAGCCCCGCTCGCCTTTCATGTAGCCGAGGCTATAGATGTGCACCATCAGGGAGACCAATGTTACCACTACCAGCATCATCACGGAAAGCGGGTCCAGCAGGATGCCCATCTCAAAGGGCAGCGTGTCGGTAAAGCGCAGCCAAACCCACTTCAGCGGTTGAAGCGCAGCATAGGCCTGCTCGTGTCCGCCACCATGAGCGCCAAAATAGCTCCAGGCCAGCAGCAGGGAAAGCGCGGTGGCCAGCACCAGAGAGAGTACGCCCGTCAGGCCGGCTGCACGAGCTTTGATTTTATTTGCCGAAAGGCCCAAAATCAAAAAGCTCAAAAAGGGCAAAAGCGGAATCCAAAGTGCGTAGTCAAAGTTGGTCATCTCCGGATGTTTTTAGTATTTGAGCTTATCCACTTCCTCCACGTCCACCGAATGGATGAGGCGATAGAGGTCCACAATAATGGCTATGGCCACGGCCACTTCGGCTGCTGCCACGGCAATGATAAAAACAGCAAAAAAATGCCCCTGAAAATTATCGGGATGCAAATAGCGGTTGATGGCCGCCATGTTGAGCGCCACAGCATTCAACAGTAAATCCAACGAAATGAGAATGCTGATCAAATTGCGGCGCGTCAAAAAGCCATAGACACCGATGAAAAACAGAATCACCGACACGGCCATGATTTCCTGTATGCTTACTCCTTCTATCATAGTACTGTTTTTGATAGCGGAAAAGGAGGCAACTCCCCTCCCCTAACTGTTTTTCATTTTGCGTCCCTTTGCAATGACAATGGCTCCCACCATAACTGCCAGCAGCAAAATGCTGATGACTTCAAAAGGGAGGAGGTAGCCGTTTTTACCTGTACTCAACAGTTGTTGACCTATGGCTGACATTTCCACTTCCGGTTCGCGCAGGACTTTGGGAAAATCGTAAGAAAAAATGGCAAAAAGCGAAACGCCTATGCCGGCAAGAGAAAGCGCCAATGCAGCTAACATTTGTCCGGCAGGAGCAAGGCGCAGGCGATGGTCAATGCCATGCGTCAATAAGATGGCGAAGACGATTAGCACCACGACCCCGCCGGCATAGACCACCAATTGTACGGCGGCCAAAAAATTGTAGCCCATCAGAAAGTACAGGGCCGCCATACCTGCAAGCACAAAAAACAAATAGACCGCTGCCCGCAAAATGCGGCGCGATGTTACCGTCAGCAGGCCAAAGCCGATGAGCGAGGCAGCTATGAGGTAAAAGAGGAGGCGTTCCATAAGATTGTTTTTCGTTTTGCCTTAAAGCCGTGTGGCCCTAAGAGAACTTTTATTCTTCGACGCCCGACATCAATTTAGAGCCGGGTTTATTGAGCACCTTAGTCAACTGCGAGCGGTCGAAAACAGCATGTTCAAATTTCTTGCCCATCACGATGGCATTGGTAGGGCAAGCCGGAATGCACAGCCCGCACATGGTACACATGGAGAGGTGATAGACAAACTTCTCCAGGGTCTTTTTTTTCTTGCCCGTCTCGGGATTCAGCCGGCGCGACCAAATAATCTCTATGCTCCCATTGGGGCAGGCGACCTCACAGGCCGAGCAACCCGTGCAGCGATGCTCATTGTTTTCGTTGTGGGGCATGATCACCTCACCCCTGAAACGCTCAAACATCTTCAAGGTATCCCGATTTTCGGGATATTGCTGTGTAATAATCTCCTTGCGGGCATGAAAGAAATAATAACCGGTAACCTTCATGCCGGCAAACAAGGTTTTTACACCTTTAAAGATATCCGAAAAATAATTGACTACAGCTTTCATAGGTACAACTTCATAAGAACGATGAAGGCCATGAAGACCAAATTGAGCAAATTCAGGGGCAACAAATATTTCCACTCCAACGTCAGCAGCTGATC
>WGBN01000214.1 GCA_015494245.1 Saprospiraceae bacterium
AGCTTGATTTTGCCTCGTTTTACGGGGTGATTTAGGTTTTTAAGGAGACCCTAAAAATAAGTGGGATGTCTGTGCCGAGTGTCACCTCAGCGCTCCGGATGATTTTTCAACCTTTAGCTGCATAGAATGCCATGAGCACGACGACCCCGTTGAATTGGCTGATAAACACAGCGAAGTCTCCGGCTATGTGTATGAGAGCACGGCCTGCTATTCCTGCCATCCTACGGGCAATTGATTAAAACTTTGTGTTATGAAAAAGATTGCTTTTTTCGTTTTTCTTTTGTCTTTGCCCGGGCTTTTAAAAGCACAGACGTATAGGCAAAAAGGAAAAGTTACTTTTGTTACGGCGGCCAACGTATATGCGGATTTTCCGGACATGAGTTCTGTGGGGATAGGCGATACGCTTTATTTGCCTGAGGAGAAAGGTTTAAAACCCTGCTCTAAGGTGCTTCAAAAGACCTCCACTTCTTGTGTGGCAGAAATTTTTGGCGGTTGTACGTTGGAAAAGGGAGATGCTTTAGTACACATAGGCAGGGGCGAAGAAGAAGTGGAAGAGGAAGTCAAAGAGGAGGTGCCTGTCAAAGGGACGGGCTTTCAGCCTTACAGGCCGGCGCCTGTTCCGGCCCCCGCTGACAGTCGGCATCAGCGCATTCGTTTGGGTTTGACGGGCGCAACTTACAGCACGCGCAGTCTAAATACAGGAGAAGGAGAAGTGCCCGGCAGGCATCGTGCTATGCTTCGCCTTTCGGCAAATGCCCGGCAGATCGCAGAAACGCCCTTTTCTTTAGAGGCTTATATGTACTACCGCAGGAATCTGGAGGAAGGCATTCCCTTTCAGGAAAGCGAAGGGCGTTTTAATGTGTACAATCTGGCTTTGCAGTATGAGCTGGAAGATAATTTGGAAGTCGTGTTGGGCCGAAAGAGCAACCGCAAAGTTTCTTCCATTGGCGCCATAGATGGCTTGCAGTTTGAAAAGAGTTTGGGCGAATTTTACGCCGGTGGCATAGTGGGTTTTAAGCCGGATTTTGTGGACTTTGGCATCAATACGGATTTGTTTGAATACGGAGTTTATGCGGGCCATCAGCGTCGTGAAAGGAATTTTTATGCACTCACTACCCTGGGTGTATTGGAGCAAAGAATGTTGGGTCAGATAGATCGCCGCTATGCCTATTTTCAGCATTCGGGGACTTTTTTCAGAAAGTTAAATCTCTTTGGGTCTTTTGAGTTGGATTTGTACGACAAGGTAGGGGAGACCGTTTCCATAAACCCCCGCCTGGTGAATTTGTATGTCTCGGCGACTTATCGCTTCAACAGGAAATTCTCCCTTAGAGCTTCGTATGACAATCGGAGGAAGATTATCTACTACGAAACCTATAAGACCGAGGTGGAAGAGCTGTTGGCTGACGACCAGGCGCGTCAGGGGGTGAGGTTGAGTGTGCAAGTGAGGCCACTCAGGTATTTGAGTACCTCGGTGAGTATAAGCAGGCGTTTTGAATCGGAGAATCAGAATTTATCCGACAACCTGAATGGGCGTATTTCTTATGCAAAATTGCCTGCTGTGGGAGGTCGCTTGTCTCTGACTTATAACCTGAACCGCTCCGCCTATATGCAGAGTCGGGTTTTTTCAGCGTCTTATTCCCGGGCTTTGATCTATCGCAAAGTTTATGGGAGCTTTTATTACCGCAGAGGCGCTTTCAGCTCTTTGAGCAGCGATTATGCTTATGATCGTTGGTATGCGGGGGCCAATTTGTCGTACAGAATTACCCGCAATTTGCGTTTCAGCCTGCTGGCGGAAATTTCTGATGGCAGCAGCGGAAAAACTTTTCGTTTAAATACAAAAATTTCTAAAAGATGGGATTACAAGTGAAATTGATTTGTTTTTGGGTTTGTTTGATGGCTGGCTTGACCATGAGCTTTTCTTCCTGCAAACAAAAACCCAAAGTCATTATGGAGGAGACTTCAGCACCTTCCGGGCAGGCGGCTTCCACGAGTGAAACGGGCATTTTTTCGGATGCCGAAGGAGGTGCAGGCACTTTCCCTCCGGCAACAGACGAAGTGCATCAGGTAGAAGTCCTGGAGGTTTTGCCGACAGAGCGGTATGTCTATTTGCGCGTATCAGAAGACGGGAAGGAGTATTGGGTGGCAACGGGCAAAAAGGATTTCACCGTAGGTGAAAAGTACTTTTACAAGTCGGGCATTTACAAGCACAATTTTAAAAGCGCTGAATACGACCGCGTTTTTGAGGAGTTGTATCTGGTATCGAGCATCGTGCCTGTCAATCACAGCAAGGCCATGGCTTCAGCAGCAGAGGAAAAGCCTGAGAATTGGTCTTCAGAAAAAATCGCCAAGTTGGCAGATGTCCCCGGCTCCGTAAAAATTGCAGAGCTGGTGGCCAATCCCCAAAAATATGCGGGAAAGGAGGTGCAGGTGTCAGGCATTTGTTCAAAAGTCAATCCCAACATCATGGGGAGAAATTGGATACACCTCAAGGATGGCAGCAAAGACGATTACGACTTTGTGCTTACTTCCACAACGCTCATACCTGAGGGCAATGCAGTTACCATGAAGGGCGTGATTTCTGTGGATAAAGATTTCGGTGCGGGATATCGTTACGACGTCATTCTCGAAGATGCACAGATTGTACATTAAAACAAAGCAGTTTGAACGGCTAAGCTGTTCAAACTGCTTTGCTCTATACATAAAAACACTGATGAAATGATAAAGAGCATATTTCCCTTTTTGAAAAAGCCTTTGGATATTTTATTTGGCACCAGAGCCGCAGGCTTATACCTTTTGGTTTTTGCCGTGTCGATTGGCGTAGCTACTTTCATCGAGAATGATTTTGGCACCGGTTCGGCTCAGAAAGTCGTTTACCGGACCACCTGGTTTGAGCTGTTGTTGTTTTTGTTTGCGGGTACTTTGGTGGCCAACATCATTCGTTTTCGCATGATTCAGCAAAAAAAATGGTCGCTTTTGCTCTTTCATGCCGCCATGGTTGTCATCTTGGCGGGCGCAGCCATAACCCGCTATTTTGGCGAAGAAGGCATGATGCACATTCGGGAAGGCAGCAGTTCTGACAAGATTTTGACTTCGGAGACTTATTTGAGCGTTCGGGTTAAAAAAGGCGATAAGACTTATCGCATAGATGAGCCGGTGCTTTTTGCCACGCTGGGGAACAACGATTTTGACGGTTTGTATC
>WGBN01000215.1 GCA_015494245.1 Saprospiraceae bacterium
GCTTAGAGCTTGTAGCACTGCTCTTTCAAACGGGTTATTTGACGATAAAAAAATACGACCCCAAAACGCGACTCTACACCCTGGCCTACCCCAATCAGGAAGTCAGGGAAGCCATGTTGGAATATTTGATAGATGCCTTCAGCAAGGTATCCCACACTGAGGTACGGGCTTATTCCCTAAAAGTCATCAAAGCCCTTGAAGACGAAGACACAGAGCTCGTTAAAGAAATACTCAATGAGCTGCTGTACAGCCTGCCCTACCAGTTGCACAGGGAAGAAGAAAAATTCTATCACGCTATCATCCACTTGTTTTTCAAATACATGGACTTAGACGTACACAGCGAAGTCAACACTGCCCGTGGCCGGGCCGATGCCATTGTAGAATTGGAGGACAAAGTGTATTGCTTTGAGTTCAAATTAAATCGCTCTGCGGCAGAAGCTCTGGAGCAAATCAAAAGCAAAGGTTATATAGACCGGTATCGCCACTCGGGCAAAAAAATCCTCCTTGTAGGTGTCAATTTCTCTACTGAAAAAAGGGAAATAGACGAGTTTAAAGTAGAGACTTTACTTTGAAGAAGACACCAACCACAGGCCCGCAAAAGTCAAGACTCCATTCAGCAAAACGATGAGGAAGCCAAATTGAAAGCCGTGAAACCACTCGGCTGAGTGCTCGTTGATGACATAGGCCAGTACCGGCGCCACCAGCGCTACGGGCAAGACCAAAGTTTCCGACACCTGCCGGCGCGTAAAAAGGCCAAAGGCAAACAAGCCCAACAAGGGCCCATAGGTGTAGCCTGCCATCTTAAACAAGGTGTTGATGACCGCCTCATCGTGAAAAGAGCGAAAGACTACTGTAATCAACAACAACAAAAGTGAAAAAGCGAGATGCACGCCTATGCGCACGCGGCGCTTCTTGCCTTCCTCCCAGGGACGTTGCTCCAGGTTCAAAAAATCCACACTGAAGGCCGTAGTCAGGGAAGCCAAAGCCGAGTCGGCACTGGAGTAGGCCGCTGCCAGCAGGCCGGTCAAAAAGACCAAGCCAATCAAAGGTGAGAGATGCTGAAGAGCTATGACCGGATAAAGCTGATCGCTCGATTTTGGCAGAGGCATTTGTATGTGCTGAGCATAGAGGTAGAGCAAAGCTCCCAGGGTCAGAAAAAGTACATTTACAAAAACCAGGATGATGCTGTAGGTAAACATGTTCTTCTGCGCATCCCGCAAATTGCGGCAACTGATGTTCTTCTGCATCATGTCCTGATCCAGGCCACTCATCACCAGGGCAATCAGCGCACCACTGAAAAACTGCTTGAAAAAATTGTTGGGATCACTCCAGCCGCCCTCAAAGTAAAACATCTTGCTGTATTCGCTTTTCCTCACCAAATCCACCAACTCCAAAAAATCTTTATCCATAGCCCGGCCAATGGCGTAAATGGTCAGCCCCACAGCAGCCAGCATGGAAAGAGTCTGAATGGTATCCGTCCAGACAATGGTCTTGATACCGCCCCGGAAAGTATATACCCAAATCAAAGCCACAGCTATGGCCACCGTCAGCCAAAAAGGCAGGCCATAAGCATCCATCACAAAAACCTGCAGCACCATAGCCACCAGAAAAAGCCGGAAAGCCGAGCCAATCAGGCGCGAAAGCAGGAAAAATCCCGAACCCGTCAAATGTGCCATACGCCCGAAACGCTTGCCGAGATAGCCGTAAATGGAAATCAAATTCAAACGGTAATACAGCGGCAACAGCACCGTACCAATGACCAAATAGCCCAGCAAATAACCAAAGACCATTTGCATATAGGAAAAATGCTCATTGGCGCCGGGTATGCCCACTTTGCCCGGAATAGAAATAAAAGTTACGCCCGAAAGCGAAGTGCCAATCATGCCTATGGCCACCAACAGCCAGGGAGCATTGCGCCCGGCAATGTAAAAATCGCGGCTGTCAGCCCGACGGCCCGTCCACCAGGCCACAAGCATGAGAAACAAAAAATACGCTCCGATAAAAAGGAGAATCTCGGAAGGAGTTAAATGCTGCATGTCGTCTCAATCCTTGTCGCCATAAGCCAAATCACCCGCATCTCCCAGGCCGGGAACGATATAAGCCTTGGCCGTGAGTTCTTCGTCTAAGGCGCCCAGCCAAAGCTTCACATCGGGAAACATCCTGCGAATGCGATCCACGCCATTTGTAGAGGCAATAACTGCCGCCACATGCACTTCGCGGGGCTTGCCCATCTCCAATAACTCCCTCAACACGATTTCCATAGACGCCCCCGTAGCCAGCATGGGGTCTGTGAGAATGAGTACAGCATCGTCTAAATTGGGAGCACTGACGTATTCCATCTTGATTTCAAACTCTCCGCTTTGATAGTGCCGGCGATAAGCTGAGACAAAAGCGCTGTCTGCACGATCGAAAAAGTTTAGCATGCCCTGATGAAAAGGCAGGCCCGCCCGCAAGATGGTAGCCAAGACAATGCGGTCCGTCAGCAAAGACTCCTGCGCCTCGCCCAGAGGCGTTTGCACAACGCTCGGCTCGTAATTCAGCGTCTTGCTGATTTCATAGGCCAACACTTCACCCACCCGCTCTAAATTCCGGCGAAAGCGCAGGCGATCGTGTTGAATTTTGCTGTCGCGCAACTCGGCAATAAAATGATTGGCAACAGAAGTAGTCTGGTTAAGGACAAACATAAGCATGTGCGTTTTCTGGCATTCCGGGTACTCAGACTGCCCAAAGGCTGCCGTTCGCCAGGATAGATACTGCATTCCCCAAAACAGTCTGCTCTTGAGACTCAGCCTGAGTTTGCGCAAAGATAACAGCTTTGGCCTGTACCATCATTTTTATTTTTAAATTCGCATTTTATTTCCCAAAAGCAAGCCGCCTGTTGATGAACGTGCCCTGCCATTTACTCCCCGATTTCATCGCCCTGCAGCAGTTGCAGGGGCGCAGACATGGCACTTTCCGGGCTCGCACGCTCTTTCTCGACCTATCCGGTTTTACAGCTTTGACGGAAACCCTCATGCGCGAGGGTAAACTCGGAGCTGAAAAACTCAGCAGCATCCTCAACGACATCTTTGCGCCCCTGGTCGAAATCGTCTATCAGCAAGGCGGCTTCATCCCCTATTTCGCCGGAGATGCCTTTACGGCCATTTTCCCCGAAGAAGAAGAGCAAGCCATGCAGCGAAGCCTGCAGGCAGCCCTGCTGTTGCGCCATTTTTTCTTCGACCGCCGCTGCCGCTTCGACCGCTTCGAAATAGGCTTTAAAATGGGGCTGGGATGCGGCCAAATAGAATGGGGCATCGTAGGCGGCAAACTCAAAGCCTGGTACTTCCGCGGCCCCGCCATTCAGCAAAGCATCTATTGCCAGGCACGGGCCGGCAGCCGCGAAATCGTCTTTCACCGCGACTTTCTCACACAGCAAACGAAGCTGTCATACACCCCTAAAAGCGAAGAAAAAGACCTCTTCCTGCTCGAACACCAAAGCTTGCCTCCGCAGGCCCCGCCACTACCCCAAAAAGAGTTGCCGGCCGAAAAACGCAAGGAAGTAGCCCCCCTCTTCCTGCCCGACGCCCTCCTCAAAGTCAGGCGCGAAGGCGAATTCCGCAGCGTGGTCTCCGTCTTTACCGCATTCCGCCTGCCCTCCCTTTCGGGAAATCCCATAGCAGAAAACGAACAAATGGACCGCTTCGCCTCCACTTTTCTCAGGCGCGTTCGCCACTTCGGGGCCTACTTCAAAGAAATTGACTATGGCGACAAAGGCGGCCTCATGCTGGCTTTCTTTGGCGCACCCGTAACCTTCGAAAACAATGTGGAACGGGCGCTGGAGTTTGCCCTCACCCTGCGCCGCGACTGGGAAGCAGAGTTTGGCAGCAATTGCTTTCGCATGGGCATCACCAACGGCATCGCCTTTACCGGACTCATCGGCGGGCAAAAACGCTGCCAATATGCCGCCGTCGGGCGACACGTCAACCTCGCCGCCCGCCTCATGACCGAAGCCCGATGGGGAGAAA
>WGBN01000216.1 GCA_015494245.1 Saprospiraceae bacterium
CGTCACGTTAAAACAAAATTTACGTACATTTAGGGCGTTTACAAACAAATAAGCCATTGGTATTTACAAAAAACGGCTCATGAGGATTTTGCTACGCCCATTGATTTTGTGTTTGGTTATGTGGATGGCTGGCGGTAGTGGGGTGTGGGCGCAGGATCCGGTATTTTCCCAGTTTTATGCGGACCCTTTGGGCTTGAATCCCGCTTTGTCGGGTGTTTCTCTGGCGCCGCATATAGCTTTTAATTATCGCAATCAGTGGACGAATTGGGTTGGGGGCACGGCTTATGAGACCTATGCTGCTTCTTACGACCAGTTTGTGGAGGGCTTGAACAGTGGCTTTGGCCTTTCTCTGGTGAGCGACAATCAGGGGAGGGATTTGGTGAAGACGACGCGGGTGCGGGGCGTGTATGCTTATCGCGTGCGGGTAGAGGGCGATTTTTTTCTGCAATTTGGTTTGGAGGCGGGTTTGGGTCAGATGAGTTATGATTGGGATCGCTTGATTTTTTTGGATCAGATAGACCCGCTCAACGGGCCGGTGGACGGCAATGGCAATGTTTTGCCCACTGCCGAGCAGCGGCCGAAATTGGCTCAGCTGACGTACCTGAATGTAGGTGCGGGCCTGGTGGCTCATTTGCCGAAAGGCTATATAGGCATCAGCATGAGGCATTTGAACAATCCTGCCGTAGAAGTTTTGGGCAGCAGTGCAGAAAGCGTTGACGGCCTGCCGATTTTTTTCTCTGCGCATGCGGGTTGGCAGATTTCCTTAGAGCGGGGCAATAAGGCCCGGAATGCCGCGTTTTTATCACCGAATCTGTTGTTTGTCAAGCAAGGTGCACAGGGGCAGTTGACCGGCGGTTTTTATGCCGGTTTGGGGAGTTTTTTTGGAGGGGTTTGGTATCGCCATGCTTTCAACAATCCCGATGCGTTGATTTTTAGTGCGGGGCTGCGCAAAGGCGTGTTTAAATTCGGTTACAGCACGGACATTACGGTTTCCCAATTGGCGAGCTATGAAGCGGGCTGGGTACACGAATTGTCTTTGGGAATTTTTTTCGAGCAGAGCCGAAGTTGGCAGGAAAAACGCCGGAGAAACAGGTACAACAACTGCAATGAGCTGTTTCGCTGATTTGTTTGCTATGCGGCAAATGAAAGATTTTTTTGAGCGAGATGCTTGGCAGTCCGATTTTAATCCCTATATTTGTACGTCCATTTTAAAATAGTTCTCAAAAACTCTCTTTGGTGATGAAAAAACTCTTGAATCTCAATGCTCTCCTCCTCCTGGCAGGTGTGCTCGTGCTGAGCGCCTGCGGTTCTAAAGAGCGCTCGGCTACTACCGGCTGGGTCTATAACGATACCAAATGGGGAGGATTCGAAAAGCCCGATTATGAAGGCCAGGCTACCGGCCCCAACTTAGTGCTCATTCAAGGCGGTACTTTTGCCATGGGCAATGTGCAACAAGACGTGATGTTTGACTGGAATGCCCAGCCGCGTCGCGTTACGGTTTCCTCTTTTTATATGGATGAGACGGAAGTTACCAACCTGGACTATCGCGAGTATCTCTATTGGTTGGAGCGTGTCGTTGGCGAGTCTTATCCCGAAGTGGTGGAGCGTGCTTTGCCCGACACCCTGGTGTGGCGTGAAGAACTGGCCTACAACGAGCCTTTTGTAGAGACTTACTTCCGCCATCCTTCCTTTAACGATTATCCCGTAGTGGGTGTAACTTGGGAGCAGGCTTCGGATTATGCCAGCTGGCGTACTGATCGCGTCAATGAGATGATCCTGGTAGAGCGGGGTATTTTGGATTTGAATACAGAGCAAAAAGACGACGACAACTTTAATACGGAAGCCTATCTGTTGGGTCTTTACCAGGGTTCTGTGCGCAAAAATTTGAAAGATTTGCGCACCGGAGGCGAGCGTCCCGTTCGCTTTGAGGACGGCATCCTCTTGCCGGAATACCGCCTGCCCACAGAGGCCGAATGGGAATATGCCGCTTTGGCTCTGCAAGGCGAGTTGGTTACCGAACAGGATGAGCGCATCAGCGATCGCCGCGTTTATCCCTGGCCGGGCAACACCGTTCGCTATCAGCGTCACGGCAAATATCAGGGAGCCATCATGGCCAACTTTAAGCGCGGTGGTGGTGACTACATGGGGCTTGCCGGTCACTTGAATGACCGCGCTCATATCCCCGCGCCTGTGCGTTCTTTCTTCCCCAACGACTTTGGCCTCTATAACATGGCCGGCAACGTGAGTGAATGGACAGCTGATGTCTATCGCCCCTTGACGCCCATGACGCTGAGCGATGTGGAAACTCAGGACCTCAACCCCTATCGCGGTAATGTCTTCATGAAGAAGAAATTAGATGAGGAAGGCAATCCCGAGCGCGATAGCCTGGGCCGCATCGTTTACATTCCGGTTACGGATGAGGAGGCTGCCAGCCGTGAGAACTACAAGCGTGGAGACGTACAGAACTACCTCGATGGAGATAAGGAATCTGAAGTTTATTACGACTACGGCAAAACGACGCTCATCAGCGACAAGGCCCGCGTCGTAAAAGGCGGCTCCTGGGCAGACCGTGCCTACTGGCTCTCGCCGGGTACGCGCCGCTATATGGACCAGGACCGCGCCTCCAAAACGGTGGGCTTCCGCTGCGCTATGACGCGCATGGGTAGTCCGGATGGCAATGACGATGCGGCAGGCAATCACTTCCCCGTGAAGAAAAAGAAAGTGAAACGCCGCTACAAATAAAAAAATGAAAAGGCTCTCGCGTAGCGAGGGCCTTTTTACTTTATGGCAGACATGGAAAAACTTTACCGGCATTACCTGCAGAGCAGCGGCATTTGTACGGATAGTCGCAGGGTGGAGCAGGGTTGTTTGTTCTTTGCCTTGAGAGGGGAGCGCTTTGACGGCAACCGCTATGCTTTGCAGGCTTTGGAGGCAGGCGCTTCTTTTGCCGTAGTGGACGAGCCTTCCCTGCCGTCGGATGAGCGCCTCATTCAGGTTGAAGACAGTTTGCAGGCCTTGCAGCAACTGGCCCGTCATCACCGCCGGCAATTTGACATTCCCGTGCTGGCTGTTACGGGCACGAATGGGAAGACCACCACCAAGGAGCTATGCGCTGCTGTTTTGTCGAAATTTTATTGCCTGCACTACACCCGGGGCAATTTCAACAACCACATCGGCCTGCCTTTGACCATCCTCTCCATGCCTCGGGATGCGGATTTTCTGTTGTTGGAAATGGGGGCCAATCACGCGGGTGAAATTGAGGCTCTATGCCGCATTGCCGAGCCCGATTTCGGTTTGATTACCAATGTGGGCATGGCTCACTTAGAGGGCTTTGGCAGTTTTGAGGGGGTGAAGCAGACCAAAGCGGAGCTTTATCGCTTTTTGGCAGAGCGCGGGGGCCTGGCCTTTGTGAATTTGGATGAACCTCATTTGCGGGATTTGCTGCCGGCGGGTTTGAAGACCTTTACGTACAGCAGCGAGAAGTCTGCCGGAGCCGATGTTTTTGTCCGTTGCATAGAAACGCATGGCAAGTTGCAGCTGGCTTTTGAGGAGCAGGGGCAGTGGCGTGAAGTGGCGATGGCGCTTTCGGGGGAATACAACTTCCGGAATGCCATGACGGCTGTGGCTGTGGGTTTGTTTTTCAGCAGAAAATCTGCCGTGACTGCCGAAAAGGCGGTGGAGGAAATCGCAAAGGCCCTGGAGAGCTACCGCCCCGAGATGAATCGCTCGCAGTGGGTAGAGCGGGGAGGACATTTTTACTTCCTCGATGCCTACAATGCCAATCCCACATCCATGCGCCTGGCGCTTGAGGATTTTGCGAAAGCTGAGGGCGCTTTTAAAGTTGCCGTGCTGGGTGAGATGCTGGAATTGGGCGCTTATTCGGAACAGGCCCATGAAGAACTGTTGGCACAGGCCCGGCGCTTACCCCTGGACCGGATTGTGTGTGTAGGCGAGGGTTTTGCGAAAGCAGCAAAAGCGACGGGTTTGCCCTGGTTTGCTCATGCAAGCGAGGCGAAAACCTGGCTACAGCAGCAGTCGTTGCCCCCACAAAGCCGTATTTTTTTGAAGGGCTCCCGCAAGGTGGCTTTGGAGCGTATTTTATAAAGAAAAGCCCTGCACAGCGTGCAGGGCTTTTTATATTTCCTTTTATGCGCGGTACAAATGAGCCGCCTTGCTCAGTTGTTGTCGGGCACAGTGGATGCGGCTTTTGACGGTGCCCATAGGAAGGTCGAGCATTTCTGCAATTTCTTCGTATTTGTAGCCTTCTACGAACATCTTAAAGGGGCGGGAGTAGATGGGTTTGAGCTGGTTGACCAGCGACTCCAGTTCGCCTATGGTGAGCAGGGAAGGGCCCTGGTTGGGGGCCGTTTGGTGTGCTTGCTCAAAAAGGTGGCTTCCCGTGGGGGCCGTGGTCGTATTGCGGTAGCGCTTTTTGCGGTAGATGTTGATGAAGGTGTTGCGCATGATGGTGGCCAACCAAGCGTGGAAGTTGGTGCCCATTTCAAATTTGTCGCGATGGGTAAATGCCCGCATGGCGGTTTCCTGGATGAGGTCTTTGGCGTCTTCGCGATTGTTGGTCAACTTGTAGGCCAAGCCCATGAGTTGATGCTGGAGGTTGTCAAACTGGCTGTTAAATTCTCTGATTCCCATTTTGTACTTTGGTTTTGTTTGAGACCCCTGGAAGGAGTCTTACGCTTTCGCAAAACTCCTTCGCCGAGGTTCCAAATCGGTTTTAGAGAGTGTGTGGTTCTTTATTCAGTCTTGCTGCCGTGTTAAAAGCGCGGCCATGGCCAGAATGAGCCACAAACCGATGAAAAAGACAGCAACTTCCATAAGTCAAAAAAATTCGCAGAAGCTGTTACAGCCTACTACGTGTGTTACAGGTCATGTGGTTTGCTCTACATAGTGCCAAATTTCGTTCCTAAAAGCGGGCAGGGCTGAGATTTTTTTCGTAAGTCCTTGATAATCAGTTATTTATGGAAAATGTTTTTTTTGGCACGGCTTTCGGGCTCTTTCAAACCTTCCCAAAATGAAAGGGTTTTTTGTCGTATTGGGGCATTTTAGGCTTGTTTATTAGAAATAAGGCTTGTATCTTTGCCCTCGCTTACAAGGTCGGGTGGCCGAGCGGTTAGGCAGAGGTCTGCAAAACCTCGTACGGCGGTTCGAATCCGCTCCCGACCTCCGGAGACAGAGGGGCTTGCAGGGCAAGCCCCTTTCTTTTTCTAAAATTTTCTTTGATGAAGTTTGGTACGGTTCGTAAGAAATGGTTGCTGAGCTGGGTGCTGCCCGCTCTTTTGGTGGTTTTGTTCTTTTACATTCGCTATCAGTATCTCAAGCCCGGCTTAAAGCACGGTACGCAGGCGCCCGACTTCAGCGCTCTGAGTTTGCAGGGCGATACGCTGCGTTTGTCAGAGCTGAACAGGGACAAGTACGTACTGCTGTATTTTTGGGGCAGCTGGTGCAGTGTTTGCCGAAAGGAAAATCCCAAATGGATTCCCGTTTATGAGCGTTGGGCGGCTTCGGGGAAATTTGAAATAGTGGGGATTGGCATAGAGCAGCAAGTCTCCCGCTGGCAGGCTGCCATCAAGCGGGATGCTTTGCCCTGGCCCCTTCAATTGGCCGATGGTGTGGGCCTGAATTTGCAGCCGGCATCTATCAGCGATTTGTATGAAATCAAGAGCGTGCCCTCCAAGTATTTGCTGAAGCCCGGCGGCACCATCATTGCAGTGAACCCCTCTCCGAGGCAGGTGAATCGCCTGTTGGAGAAGTTCTTGGGAGAGTGAGAGATGTGTATGCTTTTCTTTTCTTACCTTTAGGAAGCGTAAAACCAAATTTTAGCTCAAGTCATGCCGGATTTGCAAGGCACTTGTCCTAACTGTGGAGGGCAACTTCGCCCTGAAGATGTATTTTGCAGTCATTGCGGGCAGAAGGTTCCAAAGGGGATGCCGACTGTGGGCGAATTGCTGGGCGAGTTTTTCTCCAACTTTTTCAATTTTGATTCCAAATTTTTCCGGACGCTCAGGGATGTTTTTGTTCCGGGCAAGCTCACGCAGGCTTTTTTTGCGGGCATTCGCAAGAGCTATTACACGCCATTCAGGTTGTTGATTTTTTCTTCCTTTCTCTTTTTTGCCACGTTTAGCCTGACGCGATTTCACGAGGAAATTAAGAAGAGCATAGACTTGGGCACAATTACAAAGGAGTATGCTCAAAAGATGATTGCGTTGGACAGGATTGACAGCACGGCTGTTTCTGTTTTAGAGGCGCTGCCGGAAGAAAAGCAGGCCGATGCCGGGCTGGTGATTGACAGCTTGAAGGCTTTTTTGAGCACCGATATAGACTCCGTGCACTTCACCTTTATGGGAGAGAAAAAGTGGTACTTTTCAACCCGAGATGTGCTTTTGCTCAGTCCGGAAGAGTTGGTGGACAAATATGGTATTACTGATTTTTGGGGCCGGATAGCCGTGCGGCAGATGTCTAAGACCGTTCAAAACCCTTCAAACTTTGTCTTTACGCTGATTGGAAACATCTTTTGGTTGTTGTTGATGTTGATTCCCGTGATGGCCTTGGTTTTGAAGGTGCTGTATTGGCGCCAGGGGAGATACTATAT
>WGBN01000217.1 GCA_015494245.1 Saprospiraceae bacterium
CTACGGGCGCATCAAGCTGCTGAAGGCCGCCATTTTGCTGTACGTGCTGGCGGGCAGCTCGGGCTTTTTCTTCAACGACTTGTGGCCATTGGTAGCCGGCAGAATTTTTCTGGGCTTATCCGTGGCCTTCATCATGCCCATTGTTACCACCTTGGTGGGCGATTATTTCTGTGGGGAGGAGCGCGATCGCTACATGAGTCTGCAAAGCGCCTTCATGGCTCTTGGCGGCATGGTTTTCATAGCCTTGGCGGGCTGGCTTTCCGAATACGACTGGCACACCCCCTTTCTGATTTATGGCTTGGGCCTGGTGGTGCTGCCTATGGTCATGGCCTGGATGCACGAACCCGGCCTCAGTGAGCAAGACGAGCCGTGCGACACGGCTGAGACTTATGACAAGCGCCTTTTTATGCTCATCCTCGCCACGGCTTTTGTAACCATGGCAGCCTTTTTCATGATACCGGTACAACTGCCTTTTTTGCTGCGGGAGCTGGGTGTGCCTTCGCCTGTTTACGCTGCGCTGGCCATTGTTACGGGCACCTTATCGGCAGCTCTCGGCTCGCTGATGTACAGCCCTTTGCGCAGGCGGTTTCACTTTTCGCAGATGTATGCCCTGGCCTTTTTCATCACCGCTCTCGGGTATGGCTTCACAGCCCTGGCCATCGGCTGGTACAGCGTTTTGCTGGGCATGGTGATAACGGGCTTTGGCGTAGGTCTGCTCATGCCCAATCCCGGGCTGTGGATACTCGACATCATCCCCGAAAGCCGGCGGGGGCGGGCTATGGGGCGCATGAGTTCGGCCTTTTTTCTCGGCCAGTTTTCCTCACCGCTGTTGCTGGCTCCCATCACCATGCGCTACTCCCTGAGCACGGCCTTTGGTTTCGTCTCGGGCGGCATGTTGCTCATCTCCGCCGCCTATATGTGGTACGCCAAAAAGCGATTCGGTCTCAATTCCTGATGATTTTTACACTGCCGTGGCTGCTTTCCGTGGTCCAGGAAAGGAAGTAATAGCCTTTCGGCAAATGCGATAACGCGACTTGCCCTTCCCACAGGCCCGGGGCGACCTCCTCGCTCTGCGTCAGGAGTATGCGGCCGTTGATGTCCGATAAGCTCAGGCGAAGGACGCCGGCCGTCGGGATATTTGCCGAAAGGCTCAAAAAATCTCCACTCACCGGATTGGGATGCACTCTCAAATAGAACTTTTCGGCCGGATAAAGCTCCAAAACGCTGACGGGAAGTAGTGCTACCTCGGGGCGAATTTCGAGATCTGGCGTCCACAAAAGCTCATCGGAAGGAAGGTAAGCGCCGTAGTACCCCCCATCGCGTTGATGCCCTTCAAAATCGCGATTGTAGCGCTCGTACTGCGTAAAAAGCGAGAGGTCAATGGGCGGATCGGCCTGCATATAGCCCGGAGCGGGACGATAATCGGCCTGGCCCAGGGGGCTGTACGGGTCTTGCAAAAAATCGGCAATCAACTCGGGAGGGTCGGGCAGGAGGTTGTTGTCTGAGTTCACATCGCTGTCCAATTGCAGAGCGATGGGTGCAAAGATGGCGTTGCCGGTTACGTTTTGCTCATAAGCGGCATCCACATCGTACATCTCAATGCCATAGGAGGTGGTGTAGATGGTATTGTGGAAATAATGCACTTCGCGGGGTGCAAAGTCGTTGTGGGGGAAACTGAGAACGCCCCAGCCATTGCTGTAGTAATTGACGAGCAAATTGTCGTAAAAAGCCAGGTTGCCCGTACCCTGAAAGAGCCCCTCATTGGGGTTTTGCCAGAGGAAGTTGCCGTAAATTTCGTAATAATCGTTGGAGCCGGAGCCCGAAGCGGGAAAAGCGCCCACCAGCAAATTGGGGCGGGGCGTGTCAGGGTCGCTGCCCTCGTCCCGGGAAAAGACGTTGTAGCGAATGGTCGTATGAGCCTGGGTGGGCATACCTGCCACATCGCGGGTGCCGACGTTCTGATGCTTGATTTGCATGCAATAGCGGCGGGGATTCAGCACGAGGTTGTACTCTACCAAGCCTGCTACAAAAGGGGCCGTGCCATCGCTGTTGCCGAGGTACAAACCCACGCCGGGCTCGATGAGCGTGTTGTGGCGGATGACCCAATTCCAGGCGGGACACTTGGTGCTGATGCCTACGGTCAGAGAAGCGCCGCCGTGATGGATGATGAGCAGGTTTTCGATGGTGATGTGATGCGCCCAATTACCGGAAGTGCCCTCGGCCTTTACGGCATCAATGTAGGGAATGTCCTGGCCATCCAGCACCAAATTGCTGATGGTCAGATAGGCACAGCGCTCTATGCTCACGGTATTGCAACAGGCATCTCCGTAAAGAATGGCAGAAGCCCCCGAGGCCGGCCCGCTGATGACGATGGGAGCGCTCTCGGTACCGACGATGTCATCCAAATTCATGCGGTCGTAATAATCACCCGCTTCGAGGAGCAAACTGTCGCCCGGCTGCAGAAGGGAAAAGTAAGAGGTGTAATCAGAGGGCGTGCCATAGTAAGTCGTAGCCCTGAGAGAGCAAACGACAAAAGCAGCCGGAAGCAGAAGGAATAGTCTTTTTCTCATTTTCATGAAAATTTGAAATGCAAAAATATAGCCAAACTCCCTGAAAAGGAGTATAAACAAAGAAATTTACTTATCTTTAAGCAGCATTTTGAGGTTTGGGAGTATCCTCTCTATAGCGGAAAGCCCCCAGGCTTCGGGTATTGACCTGTGCAGACATTTTAAACAATGCCTCGCAGGGGGGATTTCTAAACATTCTTTGGGTGACTGAAAGAGAACTTATTGAAGGATGCATTCGCGAAGACCGAAGCTGCCAGGAAGAGTTGTGGCGACGTCATGCCGGCAGGTTGCTGAGCATTTGCCGGCGCTATGCCCGTCACGACATGGAAGCTGAAGACTTGCTGCAAGACACCTTCATAAGAATCTTTGACAAGCTGAAAGATTTTGAGCACAAGGGCTCTTTTGAAGGCTGGTTGAACAAAGTTGCAGTACGCACCTCCTTGAAAAACTGCAACAAGAGCAGCTTTCAAAAAGAAAAAATCGGCATAGACCCGGGCTACGACCAAGCGGTAGAGCCCGAAGCCATATCCGCATTGAGCGAAGAAGAACTCATTCGACTCATACAGGATTTGCCGGAAGGCTATCGGGTCATTTTCAACCTGGCTGTCATCGAAGGCTACAGCCACAGAGAAATAGCCGAGCAACTGGGCATCAAAGAAAGCACCTCGCGCTCCCAATTGGTAAAAGCGCGGAACATACTGAAGAAAAAAGTCCTGGCACTTAAAAAAGACTATTATGAGCACAGACCCCTTTGATCGGGAGATAAGACGAAGACTAAAAGACTACAAGTCCCCTGTACCTGAGCACCTTTTGGATAATGTGCTGAAGCGCCGCAAACGCCGGGCACCTTTTTTTGGCGGCGGCCTTGCGTCCAGAGCCATGCTCGCAGCCATAGCCCTCCTGCTCGCCTTTGGCCTTTGGTACGGACTGAACAGAAGCGAAAAGCAGGAAATTCACACCAAAGACGTCCCCAAAGAAGTCATCCCTGCCGGAAAACAGCAAAAACATGCGCAGGCAAATTTATCTGAACCAACTATACCAACTCCACCTGCCGCTACAAACGAAACGAAATCTGCCTCTGCTGAAAACCAAAAAACTCCTTCGCCATCAAAACCCGACAAAGCTTCGCAAGCAGCCAATGCAGCCCGTTCAAAATCAAGTACGCCGGCACCATTGAAAGCTGACAGACAGAAAAACAAAACAACTTCGCCCTCTCTTGCACCTGCAACTGCTCAAACTGAAACACCCATAAACAAGGATGCTGCTTCCACGCAGAGCGCTATGCAAACGGAGGTCCCTTCCCTCTCTTCTCAGACAAGCGAAGGGCCGTTTACAGAAGATCAGAAGTTGCGCGAGTCTCAGGCAGATATAGCCTTTGTCCCCACAGCTTTGCTTCCGGCCCTGCCCGAAAGCCATTTGCGCTCAGACCTGCAGTTTCACCTCAAGCCCGAATGTGCGAAATTTCAAAACAAAGAGCGCCGCTTCTACTTTGATCTGCTGGCTTCTCCTGACATAGCTTTGCGCAGCATTCGCCCGAAGGAAGAACAATCCGTACCGCTGGCGCTCAAGCGCTTAGAGACTGAAACCATCAAACAATCCTATACCCTGGGCGCACGCCTCACCACCGTCTCACCTCACGGATGGTCGCTGCGCAGTGGCTTTCAGTACACGCAAATCAACGAGCGCTTTGCCTATGAAGGAGAAACCGAAGAGCGCATCATCATCAAAATCATCTATGACGACCAGGGGCAAATCATCGGCACGGATACGGTATATGAGAGCTATACGCCTTACTATGCCAGCAACAACGTCTATCGCCTCTTCGACATCCCGCTGATGGCCGGATACCAAATAGATATGAAGCGCTTTGCGCTGATTTTCCATGGCGGGCTGCACTTCAATCTTTTCCTCTCGCCCGAAGGCACTTTCTTTTCTCCGGAGATGCAGCCCGTAGCCTTTTCGGAAATTCCGGCTTTCAGGAAACGGGCTTCGCTCAGCCTGGCAGCAGCCTTTGGCATCAATTATCGCCTGACGCCCCGCTTAGAGTTGTTGTTTGAGCCGAGATTCCGGTATTTCCTTTCACCTTTTACGACCAAAGACTATCTGTTGGAGCAGCAGTATATGTTGATAGGGTTGAATTTGGGAGCGAGGGTACAGTTATGAGTTGGAGACCTGAAAAGGAGGGGGTGTAGGAAAACCCAAGAATGAAAAAGTTCAAAGTGCGCTGTTTTGAGCAGAACTACACCCCGATTGGAGAGATAGGCCTATGAATCCTTTGCATTTTTCTGCCTTCCCGCGCCCCCGACCCCTGAAGGGGCGGGCCGCCCGCAAAAATACAAAGGCGCTGCCCTGAGCGGAACGAAGTGGAGCCGAAGGGCGCTACCCTGAGCGGAGTTAGAATCCCGTTAGGGATGACATCTTGGTAGCCCGGGGCATAAGCCTCGGGTTTATATGGCAGAGTTAGCAAAAGCCCCGTAGGGGCGGCACCTTGATTATCCTAACCCCATCCCACCAAGGCTAAACTTCCCAAACCCAGGCCAAAAGTCCTGCCATTTCCCTTTGCCGGTCGTCTTCGAGGACTTCGCGGATATAGCGGTGAAGTTCTTCTTCCACGTCTTGGCCTGAGAGGATTTGGCGCAAGCGCTCGTCTTCTTCCTTTAAGCGACGACAGGCCTCCGGATCCGGGACGGCGTGCAGTCCTGCCAGTTGCCCGATGTTGTTGGCCGTCAGTATCCGGCTGCGGCGGATGTGCTCCGGCAAAGCATCGTATCCAATAACCGCTTGGGTAACGGGCTGCACGATGGCCTGCACAGCTTCTCCACTGGCCCGCACGTAATAAGCCCGCCCAAGTCGTCCCATCAGATCCATTTTGTGGGGATTGATACGGCCTTTTTCATCTACGACATCCTCGCGCAGGTGAATGCGCAGGACTTCACAAAAAATCAGGTTGCCTGCCCCTCCATGCTCGCCCAGAGACAGTACGCGGGTAACGCGGCACTCCATCTGCGCCGGGCTCTCTGCAATGCGCCAGGGCCTGACCAAATCGGAGGGCAGCGGAGTCAAACCTGCTTTTTCGAATTCATCCACATCTTTTTCAAATTGCACGCTGGTAACAGCCATTTTTCGCACCAACTCATGCGTTACAGCATGAATCACCACCTCCGGCACGGCCTGTACATTGGCCAGCGTGTCCTTAGTCGTGCCATCTGCTACCCTGCGGTTCGAAGAAAAAACCAAAATGGGCGGGTTCGAACTAAAGGCATTGTAAAAAGAATAAGGCGCCAGATTCCGGTTTCCCTCCTCATCAATCGTACTCACCCAGGCAATAGGCCTCGGCCCGACAATACCCAGTAAAAACTGATGCAAATCTCTGACGGCAGTCTTATCGGGGTCTATCTTTAGCATAGCAGTTTATTTGAGGGCAAATGTAAGGAATGGTGGGGTATCGTGCATCCTTGGTTTAATGTTGAATGGAAAATGGAGAATGGAAAATGGAGAATGACCCAACGAAAGGATCGGGGAGCTGGCCGGAGAAGTTTTTTTTGAATATCGAACAAGGAATGTCGATTGACGATTTTTGATTTGGGCTACCGAAGTAAGATCCCCGAGCCAGCCTTTTAGAATGAAAAATGGAAAATGGAGAATGACCTCTCCGTGCTCCTCCCCGTGTACCCCGTGAACTCCGTGGTGAGTTTACAGCTATGCCCTTGAGCCCGTATTCCAGCTTGGTTGAGCTCTGATTGTTACGCCCGTCACGCGTCACGTTCGTCACGTTTGTCACGTTCACCACGCCCATCGTCAGAATCACAGATTACAC
>WGBN01000218.1 GCA_015494245.1 Saprospiraceae bacterium
ATGCTGTAAAAAAGCAGCCTCTTCCATCCCCAGTTCTTCAGCCACCTGTTCCGGTTCCTTCAGGCGCCAAAGGATGTTGCTGCCCTCCCAGTTACCTTCCTCGGTACAGCCATGCATGGCAGCAAACCAGGCAGCATCCTCTCCCAGCAGTTTGCGCAGCTCATCCATGCTCCAAAGGTAGTAGGCGCCCTCGCGCCCCTCCGAATCTGCATCCAAAGCTGCATAGAAACCTCCCTCCGGAGCTCGCAACTCGCGTTCGAGGAAGGCCTGAGTTTCCCGCAAAGCCCGAAGGAAAACAGTTTTTTTGCTTACCTGAAAAGCCTCTGCCAGTATTCCAAGCAACAGTCCGTTGTCGTAAAGCATTTTCTCAAAATGCGGAATGCGCCAGGCCTGGTCGGTGGCATAGCGGGCAAAGCCGCCGCCAAGCTGATCGTAAATGCCTCCCTGCAACATTTTCTCCAGCGTAAACAGTACAAAATCAGTAGCCTCGGAATGCTCTTTTGCATAACCCCACGCCAGCATGAAAGACAAAGAATAGGCCTGCGGAAATTTGGGTGCCCGCCCAAAGCCGCCCCAGGCTCCATCTCTGAAAGCACTCAGCCTTTTGTAAAAGTCCTCCAAGTCCACTTGCACCTCTTCCCGGGTAACAACTTTTGAACCTGCCGTCTCGCGCCCCTCCTGCAGAGCCTTCATCACCCGTTCTGCTTCGCGCTCTACCAGCTCGCGTTTTTCGTAGAAGTTGTAGGCAATCGTCTGCAACACCTGGCTCCACGACATCCTCCCATAGCGAGGTTCGGGCGGGAAATAAGTGCCGGCAAAAAAGGGCTTCAGTCCGGGCGTTAAAAAGACATTTAAAGGCCAGCCGCCCGAACCTGTCAACAACTCACTCACACGCATATAGATGCGATCCAAATCCGGCCGCTCTTCCCGGTCCAGCTTAATGTTGATGAAATGTGCATTCATGTAAGCAGCCACATCTTCATCCTCAAAACTCTCGTGCTCCATGACATGGCACCAATGGCAGGTGCTGTAGCCAATGCTCAGCAGGATGGGCTTGTCTTCTTCGCGGGCCCGTTGCAGCGCCTCCTCGCCCCAGGGATACCAGTCCACGGGATTGTTGGCATGCTGCAGCAGGTAGGGGCTCTTTTCGTGTTGCAGATGATTCATAGGGTGTGAATTTATGCTATTCTTTGAACAAACGCAAGGTCTGCCCTCCTATCCGCAGGAAATAGATGCCTTTCGGCAAATATTGGACCTGTACAGACGCCTTCCCCTCCTCCAGCATTCCTGTTTGTACGATCTCGCCCAAAGTGGAATAGAGGGCATAGCTTTTATCTCCAGACAAATCGCCCCCCACAAAGAAAACATCCTGCACCGGATTTGGAAAAATACGCAATGTAGCTTTATCAGAGTTCACAGCTGCAGCTGAAACAGGTGTGGTTCCTTCCAGGGTATAGCGGGAAAAGAACTTCCAAATTTCGACAGAGCCGTTGATGTCCCAATTGGTCCCCGGTCCGCCATAGATGCTGCTCGGCCAGGTATGGCCTCCGTTCTCGACTTTGTCGTGCAACACTTCAACGCCCTGGAGCCCGCCTCCGTAAAGCGCTTGCTCTACTGTACTGCCATCAGTCATATCCAGATTCGGAAAAGACATCATTTCGGGGGTAGTCGCACACTGGTTTTGCTCTACCCAATAGGCCAAAGCCGTCTCAAGCGGCTCTGTCCAAATAGCCCCCTCATACGGCACCACCGGATCGGCCGTGCCATGGATTTGCATGACAGGCACGGGCCGTTGGGGATTGCAGGCATTGTAAGTCTCCGGTGTCATGCTCCCCGCCACCGAAGCGATAGCCGCTATGCGATCGCTCAACTGGCAAGCCAGCAAAAAGCTCATAAAGCCACCATTCGACATGCCCGTGGCATAGATTCGGGAAGCATCCAAGTTGTACTGCGCTTCCAGAGAATCCAGCAGTGCAGCCACAAAGCCCACATCATCTGTCGTGCTGCCAATGGTCCAGCCGCCCACATTCCAATGGGTAATGCCATTGAGCAAAGTCCCCTGCGGGTGTACGATGATGAAGCCCGCCGTATCGGCAATGGCCCGAAAATCGCCGTACCACATCTGCTGCACATCTGTAGCCCCATAGCCGTGAAAATTCAGTACGAGCGGCACGGCCTCCTCGCCGGTATAACTTTCGGGAATGTAAAGCACAAACTCACGCTGCATCCCATCATGCAAAATGCTATCGCGAAAAGTCTCCTGTCCGGCAGCCTCAGAGAAAAGAAAAAACGCAGAAAGCACAGCAAGTGCCGGCCTCACAAAAAATCGCACAAAAGTCATAAACGTCCATTTACATGGTCAACTAATCTGAGACGCCATCAATATTTCCCCTTTCACTCGCCGCAAGAGCAACCCGAAACACCTCGTCCATGCCCTTTTTCTCCCTCCGGCAACACCTCATTGCTGCCTTCCAACTGGAAGTAAAATTTGCCGCAAGGCTTGTCGTAATGGCCGATTTCGCGCATGGTTTCGCTATCGTAGAGGCGACCGTTGACCATGGTATAGACCACGTGCTCCGTGCTGAAAAGATCCTCCAGAGGATTGCCGTCAATGACGATGAGGTCGGCCAACTTGCCCACTTTGAGGGAGCCGATTTCCGAATCCATACCGAGGTAAATGGCGCCGTTGATGGTGGCCGCACGCAGGGCTTCCATCTCGCTCATGCCTCCCTGGTGGAGCATCCACAACTCCCAGTGGGCTCCCAGTCCCTGGAGCTGGCCGTGCGCACCCAAATTGATGCGCACGCCTTTGTCGGACAAGCGCTTGCAGGACTGAGACACCAGAATATGCCCATTTTCGTACTCCTCCTCCGGAATCATGGTGCGGTGGCGGGAGCGGCCATCCACTATGCTGCGGGGTGTAAAGCGCAGCAGGCGCTCCTTCTTCCAGACTTCGGTGTGCTGATACCAGTAATATTCGCCGTTGATGCCGCCATAATTGACGATGAGCGTGGGCGTGTTATGCGCCTTGGTAGCAGCCCAAAACTCCAGCACGTCCTCGTATAAAGGAGCCACGGGAATGTTGTGCTCAATGCCCGTATGACCGTCGGCCAACATGTTCATATTGTGGTAAAAGAAAGAACCTCCCTCTGGCACCACCAGCACACCCAACTCACGGGCCGCCTGAATGATCTGCTGGCGCTGCTCGCGACGTGGCTGGTTGTAGCTCTTCACTGAAAAGGCCCCGTAAGCCTTCGTGCGACGTATGGCCGAACGGGCATCCTCCAGCTTGTTGATGACAGCCTTAAAATCGCCATCCGCGCCGTACAAAATGACTCCCGTAGAGTACAGCCTCGGCCCCACCATATGGCCCGCGCGAATCATCTCCGCCTGAGAAAAAATCATCTCGGAATTGGAGGAAGGGTCGTGCGAAGTCGTCACCCCATAGGCCAGGTTGGCGTAGTACTGCCATTGCTTTTGCGGGCTGAGGCCATAGCGGAAATTCCCCACATGCGCATGCACATCTATGATGCCCGGCATGATGGTTTTGCCCGAACAGTCATAGACCTTGGCCTTGCGCGGTATGCGCACCTCCGAAGCAGGCCCCACTGCCCGGATGCGATTGCCCTCAACGACTATGGAGCCGTCTTCGATGACCTCCTCCCCTTCCATGATGAGGATTCTGGCATGGGTAAAGGCTATGATGCCTTTCGGCAAATCGGAGGCCAGCCTGAGGCCCGTCTCAATCCCTGTACTGTCCATAGGCGGCAAATCCGCTCGCCCACCCCTGAGGAAGCTGAAGCGCTCGCTCAGCGTATCCGTGAAATAAGTCGGCCCAAGCATCCAGTGCAGCACTTTGCTGTCTGGCGACCAATGGATGTTGATGCCTGCATCGCGGGCTACCTGCGCCACCGGTACCGCCTTACTGTTTGCCGAAAGGCTAATGGTCTTCCCCGTCTCCGGCATGGGTGCCACATAAACCTTGTAAAGCTCCGACCAGGCCACCCAATGATTGTCCGGACTGGGGACAATGCGCTGCGCATAAGGCGCCTTGAAATGGTGCCGCTTCTCATGGCCATTGAGGTCCACGCTGTAATAGTTCTTTTCTATGGCCCCAAAGAGGTAGCCGCCCGTCTGATAAAAAATGCGCGTTCCATCTGCATTGAAGAGGGGATATTCGCCTTCGCGGCAAACAAAAACCGCCTCACCACCCTCTGCACTCATCCGGTAAATCCCGGGCTCCGTACAATACAACGAGCCCTGATGACCATTGCCCGCTTCCCTGCGAAAAACAATCTGACTACCATCCGGAGAAAAGGACGGCGTGCGATAAATCCCCGGCTCATCGGACAGCATTTGGCGAAAGCCATCAGAAAGCCGCAACTTCCAAAGGCGACCGTATTGCTCATCGTTCCAACTCACGTAAACCAGGTACTTGCCATCGGGCGAAAAAGCAGGCTCAAATTCGAGCATATCCTGCTGTGAAGTAAGGCGAACCGGCTTGCCGGCGGGCAAATCCTTCTTCCAAAGATAGCCCACAGCCGAAAAGACCAGCTGCTTCCCATCGGGAGAAGTTACCGCATGGCGGATGACCTTGACGTCAAACTCCGGCTCAAACACCTTGTGCTTAAAGCGAACCGTCTCCATCATCTTGTGCTCTGCCTTGAGGTGGAAGGGAATGGTGCTCACCTCTTTGCTCTTCACATCCACCTTGCGGATTTTGCCCTTAGCCCAGATGTAAATCGCGCTGTCATCCGGCGACCAGGCGAAACCCGTGTAAACACCGAAAATCGCCCAGGCTTCCTGTTGGTCCTTGCTCAAATCGCTGTACAAAGGGTATTCCTTGCCCGTACTCAACTCGCGTATAAAAAGCGTGCTCTTCGTGCGCACGCGACGCACAAAAGCGAGGTACTTCCCATCGTGAGAGACCTGCGGGCGAAATGCGCTGCCCATGCCTCCGGTTACTGCCCGAATCTCTCCGGTTTCCAAATCGTAGCGGCGAATCTGGTAGATTTGCTTGTTGGGGTCTTTGTTGTATTGAAAATACCCGCCCGGATACATGTCCTCGCTGAAATACACATAGCGACCATCGGGCGACGGACAAGGCTCGTTGACGTCCTGCTGGTCGTTCTTGCGCTTGGTGAGCTGCAGGCCGCTGCCGCCGGAGAGGTGATACATCCAGATTTCGCCCGCACCCAGCGAACGCTCCGAAGTAAAATGCTTGCGGGCAACGAAATACATGCCGTCCGGCATCCAGGCGGGGTTGTTCAGCAAGCGGAAATCCTCATGGGTGACCTGCCGGGCATCGCTGCCGTCGGCATTCATCACCCAGATGTTGTCGCCGCCGCCGGCATCGCTGGTGAAGAGGATTTTGCTGCCATCGGGACTAAAGCGAGGCTGCACCTCCCAGGCCAGGCCGCTGCGAAGGACTTTGGCCTCCCCACCTGTAGCCGGCATGAGGTAGATGTCTCCCAGTAAATCAAAGACCAGCTGGCGGCCGTCGGGGCTGAGATCGAGATTCATCCACGTTCCTTCATCCAGCGAAAAGGTGTGCATTTCAAAAGGGCCCGGAGGGTTGTTCACATCCCACTTGTCGGTCTCTTCCTGGGCCCAAAGCCCTGTGATAAAACCTCCCAGAATAAAAATCATCGAGAGAAAACGGGTCGGTATATTCATTTTTTGCGTATTTTGCAGCCAAAAGTAGGAAAATTATGAAGAAGCAACACCCCCTGAGTATCCTTGGATTGATTCTTTTCTTGTGCAGCCTTGCGGCAGCCACCCCTGTGGCGGCCCAAACGGAAACGGGCTATGCCGTTTTTTACGCCGACTATCTGGAGGGCCAAAAAACGGCTAATGGCGAAATTTTCAGCAATCACCAACTGACTTGCGCCCATAAGACGCTCCCCTTTGGCACCCTTCTCAAGATCACCCGCTTAGACAACTACAAGTCGGTTACTGTGCGCGTAAACGACCGCGGGCCCTACGGAGAAGGCCTGGTGGTTGATTTGACCAAAGCTGCCGCCGCTCAACTGGGCATGCTGTCGGAAGGTAAAGCCTATGTGCAGGTAGAAGTTGTGGGCTCTTCCAACACCAATCCCATCCCCCCTTCGCTGCAAACGGCTAAATCGCCTTCCGCCATTCCTACGGAATACAGCGCCGTCTCAACGGCCAAAGTGAAAGACCCCTATCTCATACGGGAATTGCCCTCGGGCCTCAGCGGCTACGGATTGCAAATAGGCGCTTACACCAACCGCGCCAATGCAGAACGCCAGCTCATCGCCCTGCAAAAACAAGGGATTGATAAACTCTACATCAAGAGCTTACCCGGCGAGCAGTACAAACTGATTGTCGCCAGTTTCCCAACCAGAGATGCGGCCATGCAACACTTACAAAGCCTCAAACAAAAATACTTTGTAGAAGGATTCCCCGTGAATCTCTCGAAATGGCCGTAGCGGCCCCGACCCCCGCACCAACAGCCTTCATAACCTCAAAACACTAGCGAGCTATGTCCAAAAACACCCTTTTCACCCTGCTGTCCCTCTTTCTGACAGCCGGCTTTTTTGCCTGTCAGAACGACAACAATGAAACTCAAGAGGTAGAAATAAGCCTTCCGCTGCCACCTAACAACCAGATCGCCCCACCGGCCGAGCTGGACACGATCTTCAAGCCCATCAATGGCGTCGTCAGAGGCTTCGACTGGAGCACTACGGCCGACGATATCCAGGCTAAAGAAACGGCCTCACCCGTCGAAGAAGCTGATCAAAACAAAAAAGTCTTCACCATAGACCTCAACGAAAACGAATTCGCAGACATCACCTATCAATTTCAGGGAGACAGCCTCGCAAGCATCCAGTTAGACATCTACCCTGCTGATGAAGCAGCAGCCCAAATGTATGCCGGCAATCTGAAATCTTTCTTCAACGTCAAGTACAAAAAGCGAGCTGAATTATGGGAAGGCTCGGAAAACGGCAAAATTTTTACGGTTTTTTTAACAGAAAAGAACAGTGACGCGGGCCCCTTCGTTACAGTCATATGGGAAAGAGAAGGCGAATAATCGTCGCTGACTCCCTTTTTTAACCTCAAAATACAATTGTCATGTCTAAGTACTTTTTCAGTATCCTGATTGCAGCAGTCCTGCTACTCATACTGCCTGTAAGTGGCCATACGCAAACCGAACCTCAAAAGGAACGCACGGAAAAAACAGATCGCAAAGCCCGCAGAGAAGCCCGCCAAAAGGCCGATCGCGAAATCTCCGCCGAAAAAGAGCGTGCCAAGGAAAGTGCCAAAGAAGAACGACAAAAAGAAATGAAAGAGGCTCGCGAAAAAGCGGAAAAAAGCGAGCGCA
>WGBN01000219.1 GCA_015494245.1 Saprospiraceae bacterium
ATCCCCGCTTTGACGCCAGCTCGGAATGGGTTCCCCAGCAAGCCATTGATTGGGAGCAGACTTCCCCCGACGGCATCAATTACAAACACTATGACTCCGATGGCGACGGCTACATCACCCTGGCAGATATGGATGTGGTAAACACCAACTACTCCGCCATCAACAACGGCAGCATCGTGCAGACTTCAGATGTCCCCCAGGACATGCCCGCCTTCGCGCTCATTTTCGACACAGAAGAAATCAACTTCAACCCCGACAGCCCCGAAGACCTCGTCGTTACGGCCGGCCTCTATGTCGCAGAACCCTTTCAACCCATTTACGACCTCCACGGCCTGGCCATGCAGCTTCAATATCCGCAAGACCTGAGCCTGCCTCACACCATTACCTTTGCCCCCGCAGCCTCTTCTTTCTTCGGCGAAGAATCCGAAATCTATATGGAGGAAGAAGAAATCGCCCAGTACAACCGCATGGAAGTGGCCTTCACCCGCACCGACGGCGTAGGGAAAACGGGCAACGGCCGCATCGCCGACATCGAGTTCATCGTCATCGGCGACATCATCGGCGGGCGCGCAGAGCAGGAAATTGACTACTACGTACACATCAACGACCTCAAGCTCATAGACAAAAAAGGCAACTACATCCAGGTGGACATCGTCAACCCCAACCCGCATTTCACCATCATCAAAGAAAACACCACCGACACCAACAATCCGGCCCCGACAAGCTCCGTCAGCATCATCCCCAATCCGGCTACCGACCTGATTCAGATTGAGGGCCTTCCGGCAAATGCCGAATGCAGCTTGTACGACATGCAGGGGCGGCGCCTTTCAGCAAGCTCAAAGCAAACCCAAGGCAGCCAAAGTCAAATAGACGTGTCCGAACTGCCGCGAGGGGTCTATCTGCTGCAAATCAAACATGCCGGAGGCACGGAAGTCCACAAAGTGGTCTTGCAATAAAAACAAAAAAGGAGCGCTTGGCGCTCCTTTTTTGTTTACTTTTGTTGCCGATTTCAACCACTAAAAGACTCTACCATGAATCTGGAAGCCAAAGTCATGCAGGCCCTCAAACAGGCCATGAAAGACAAAGATGAAGCCGCCAAACGCGGGCTGCGAGCCATCAAAAACGCCATCCTGCTCTATAAAACCTCCGGCGAAGGCAGCGGTGAACTGGACGAAGCTGCCGAAATCAAACTGCTCCAAAAACTCGTCAAACAACGCCAGGACTCCCTCGACATCTACGAAAAGCAGGGACGCGAAGACCTCGCCCAAACCGAACGCGAAGAGCTGGAGGTCATCAACCGCTTCCTGCCCAAACAACTCAGCGAAGAAGAACTCACCGAAAAACTAAAGGCCATCATCCAACAAACCGGCGCCTCCTCCATGAAAGACATGGGCAAAGTCATGGGCCTGGCCACCAAAGAACTGGCCGGACAGGCCGACGGGAAAACCATCTCGCAAATCGTCCGAAAACTCCTGAGCTGAGGGCAGCGCTCCGGCGCTCCCTCTCATGCCGCTTTCGCTATGCTGCTCATTAGCGCACCACAAACCGGCCCCCGCCTGAGGTATGTGCTGGAAGCGCTCTTCTCCCACTTGACCAAAATCCCCTGCCGCCTTTTGCCGGAAGGCGCAAAAGCAATTCGCCCCGGCACAGACGTCCTCATCTCCTACGGCCGTGAAGCCCATGCGGAAGCCACGCTCCACATTCCCGCAGAGGGCCTGCTCTTCGAAACGGGCATTCGAAAAGAACGCCCACGCCCCGTTTTGGTAAAGAGTATGGAATGGCCCCTGCTCTTCCCCATGCAGGCCCAAAACCCACACAGCCTTTCCTTCGACCTCTTCGCCGCTGCCTTTTACATGCTCAGCCGCTACGAGGAATACCTGCCTTTTGAAGGCGATGCCCACGGAAGATTCCGCCGGCAGGATTCCATCTTTGCAGATACGGACATCTACCCCCGCAAGCCTCTATTGGACCTCTGGCTGGAGCACTTCCTCCAGCGCTTGCAGGAAGAAGTGCAAAAGCAAGCCCTCGCCTCAGCCCTCCCCGATTTCAGACAGGTCCGGCCGGCTTTTCGCTTCAGACCTTCTTACGACTTAGACCTCCCCTGGATGTTCGTACACAAACGCCCCTTGCAGGCGCTGGGGGGCGCTCTGCGCGATTTGCTGCGGCAAGGCCCGAAGAGCCTGCTCCGGCGGTATCGCATTTGGCGAAAGCCTGAAAAAGACCCGGCCTTCACCTTCCCCTTCCTCGAAGAGCTGCACGAAAAATACGGCCTGCAAGCCCTCTACTTTGCGCCCACAGGGCCTTACGGCCGCTACGACAAAGCGCCCTCACACCGGCAGCCCGCCTACCGCCGGCTGCTGCGCAAACTCGACCGCCGCGGCGAAGTCGGCCTGCACCCCTCCTACCACAGCAGCGAAAAACCCGGGCTGCTGCAACGCGAAAAAAAACGCCTCGAAAAAATCCTCGACCGCCCCGTTACCGCCAGCCGGCAACACTTCCTGCGCTTCCGGTTCCCGCAAACGCCCCGGGCGCTGGCGGCAGCGGGCATCACCCGCGATTACAGCCTCGGCTTCGCCGAAGCGCCCGGCTTTCGCAGCGGCACCTGCCACGCCTACCCCTGGTACGATTTGGAAAAAGAAGAGACAACAGAACTCCTACTACACCCCCTGCCCCTCATGGATGTAAGCCTCTTCCAATACCTGAAACTGCCTCCCGAAAAAATCGCCACCCTGATCAACAGCCTGATGGAAGAAGCCCGGAAATATGGGGGAAGCTTTGTGTCGTTGTGGCACAACAATACATTGTCGGGTATCGAGATGCGGGAGTTTTATGAGGCCCTCTTCCGATCCCCGAGCTGAACGAAACCCAATTTCCGATCCCCGAGCTGGAGCGAAGCGGAAGATCGGGGAGCGGCTCACGGAGATTCGCTTAGCCTAAGGGGCCGGCTCGGGGATCCTCCTTACGTCGGCTCCCCGATCCTTTGGTTGGACTTTGATTGTCTGTTTTGAAATTTGTCGCTAATTTTGCACC
>WGBN01000220.1 GCA_015494245.1 Saprospiraceae bacterium
ACTCGGCCCCCAAGCTGGGAAACTTAAAACAAAAAATGTCAAATCGAAAAAAAATGAGAAAGTAAACGTTTAGTTAAAATAGTCAACGTCATTCAGGCATTTACAAACAATAAACACTAAACACTAAACGCTAAACACTAAACGCTAAACAAATATCACACTCCATCCGGCAATTCAAAGCTCTCCACGTTTTCGCCATCGCGGAGTTGGTTGACGTATTGCATGAATTTTTGCAGCAGCCGATCAAGCTTATCATGTACAGCCCGACTCTGGATATGGTTGAAATAAGGCAAGACCGACTCCATCAGGTAAGGAAAATACAAAATATAAGTGCGAGTTCCTATGCGATAAGCTGAGGAAAGTTGCATTTTTCTTGAGATGTTAGGATCGACATAAATGCCAAACTCTTCCATATACTGATGATACCAGTCATTTGCATTCTCATAAGCATGGGCTCTGATTTCTCGCAAAGCATTTAAGTGCAAACGATACATTGTTTTTGCATAATCCAGAAACAACTGCCCATCAGCCAGGCGGTTGGCCGGGGTAGTATAGACTTCCTCCCCCCGGAATTTTTTGATCATGCCATAAAAGTAGCCAAAGGAGTTGAAAATACGGTTTAAAGCGACCATCCCCCTTGACGTGATCCGTACCTTAAAGTTTAAGTCTATGTCGTCCGGATACTTAATGCGTTTTTTCGTTTCAATGACGATAAAATGGCTTCTCCCTGCCTGGGGCCTGGACAAACTAAAGAGGACGCGCTTAATTTGCTCATCTTCAAAGCCCAGCTTCCGAATCCGAACAACGACATGCTCTAACTTAGCAGTAAGAAAAGCTACTCGATGTCCTCCCTTTCGCCGCCGTTTATTAACTGTATTCCAAATAGCAGTCAATACTACATGAGGCAAAAAGCAAGGGCGGCTACAACCACCATGAAGTCGGGGGGTTATACAATACTCAGCCAAATTGTAGAATTCAAAATACTTTTCCTCATAAGCCAACCAATACAAGGCCTCCGTCACTTGGAAAAACTTAGGGTCTGTCAGGCAGGGCGGCAGTTGTTTTTCATTTTCAGGAAATTTCTTACCGTTTTTCAGCCACTCTATCTTTTTAATCAGAAAGAGTGTCAAATCTGCATACATGGGTAGCAGCTCTCGCAGAGAGTTATTGGCTACATACAGAAATTTCTCTTCTTCGAAAACTTTCATAACGACTTCCTCCACCACCCGTCTCAGTACTTTGAAAATCTTGGATTCAAAGTCTTCGTCAGGTTTTTTCTTTTTGAAGTAAGTCGGGAAAAAATCTAGGCGTTTTCCCATAATAGCCTTAATGTCGTCATCGAGCGTCATTCCCAAATTAACAGCCTCTGCTCGATCAACCTTAAACTTGTGGGGGTTGTCTATAAAAACAATAGCTCGAAAAGTCGGTGCCCCCGCATCAAAATCATCGGGCTCATAAAAAACATTTTCCTCCCTCGCTGCAATGACTATAGTAGTTATTTGATGCAACTGCCGCTGACATTTATGTAAAACATTCACCAATATACGCTGATTAGCTGCATTCAAGTTATCTATGTTGTCAAACCAAAAAATTTGAGTAACCTTCTTACCTTCTTCGACAAATTTCTTTTGAAAGATGTATCTGTGAGCAAAGGCAAGATGCACCAAATTAGCTATTCCTATTATTTTTTGATAAAGTTCCCTTAAGTAGCTATGATTTCCCTTCTCTCTCTGAGATTTAACCCAGTTATATACATCTAAGTGCTTAATCTGATTTTTCAGTTTCGTTATTTCCTTAGCTTGCAAAGCTTCATCCCAACGTTCCTCTACCTCTACTTCTTGCATTTTTCTTTGCAGCTCAAAACTATACTCCGCCATTCTCAGAGAAACATCATTGACTATCTCTGCAAAATCACTGAAGGTATTAGCAGGTCGATCCTCTTCAGGAAGACATCTATTTACAAAAAAAGCCAGATGTTTATCGAGCAAATCTACATTGCGGCTCCCCTTGTCATTTAATGCATCCAGAAAGAAATTTCTTATAATTCTCTGAACCTCATCCAAAGCCGTACTCTCATTAATTAAATGATTTCCAATATTTTGATAACGCACGTCGTACAAAGTAAAAAAGACTGCATCATCCTTGCCAAACTCCCGCCGGATGCGCTTGGCAATGGTACTTTTTCCACTGCCACGCGGCCCTACCACACAGATTAGTTTATTTTGAGAACTGAATACCCGTTCCTGTGCTTGTCTCCTCGCCTCCCGATCGACATAAAGGACGTCAAAATACTCATCCTCTGAAATATCATCATCACGCAGAGGCTTTGTCAACGACGCCAGATAAGGGTCTATTTGCATGACTTCTTTAAAAAGTTCCGCATAAGGAATCAACGCATCTTTCATAGGTTTTTCAATTTATTGAAAAGTTAACGTCTAAAAATACGCACATTGGGAGGAAGCGTAAAAGAATCAGCTCCTTTTTTCCAAAAAGGATCAAAGTGCTCATCCTCAAAGTTTTTATAAAAATCCTGATCAATATACTCTTGAACACCATTGTCTGCATACTTGCACAAGGCATATATAGCCAGCATCAATTTAGCATAATTGGTAAGCTGGTTTTCAATCACCTGTATGTACTTTTCCTGCTCATCTTTATCTATAACTGTCCCAAGACTTTGATCCACCATGGAAAGCAAGCCATATAAATTCGAAAAATAAAAACTGACAGCTCCATTGGCATCAAAAAATTTGAGAAGAACCTTTTTAGCTTCCTGAGAAATCTCATACCCGCTCTCACCACCTTTTGTTGCAAAAAGGTCCTCAATTTTACCGGCCCGCAAATTCTCAACGATATGATTCGCATACCCCCTAAAAACATGATGCCCTCTAAAAGTTTTCCCGTCAAATTGATGCTCCATTTCCTGAACGATTCCCTGCAGGAAAGACAGGTAATTGAAAAACACCTGCGAGAACTGTTCCTGCTGCTGCATTTTTTGATTCTGCTCAATCTGCTGTTGCTGAAATGCAAAAGCTTTCTTCGCATCTTTTCGTTGCCGCTCTAAACTTCTTTGTTGTAGCTTCACGGAATGAATAACATAAAGCAAAGCAGCTAAACTCCCCAAAGTGCCGGCAGTGCCTCCCATAAAGTCTCCTATGTTACCGACATTGTTAATTTCAGGATTACGATACCACATATATAGGCCACAACCCAAAAAGAAGAGTACACCTAAAATAAGTAAAATAGTAATACCCGCCAAACCCCACTTCTTAACCTTCTTCCACCATTCCTTTCCTTCTCCTTTTTGTTTACCTGCAAACATCTTCAACACATTTTGTTTAAAAATGACCAAAATACACATCAAACAAATCCCCCCTCCTCCGCAAATATACTCAAAAAAAATAAAAACGCAAACCAAGAATCGCAAAAAACAGACACACCAACAAAAGAGGCATGGTAGCGGGCTAAAGCCCGCTTAGCTTGCAGGCGGGCTGAAGCCCGCCCCACCTTCACCGCTTCAACCGATTTCACCGCTTTCACCGATTTCCCCAAAAACCATTATCTTTGTCGAAAAAGAAACACCATGATTGCAAGATTATCCCTCCTGCTTGTTGTTGTAATGCCCTTCTTTCTCCACGCTCAGAAGCCCGTAAAGTGGGGCAAAATACCTCGCGAAGACCTGCAAATGACCGAATATCCCGCTGACACCTCGGCCGGAGCCGTCGTGTTGGCAGATATTGGAAACATCGAATTGGACTTCACCACCGGCAAAACGCGGGTGGTCTTTACCCATCATCGGCGCATCAAGATTCTCAAGCCCTCCGGCTTTGAATGGGGGGATGTGAGCCTGGAGTACTACGCCAAAAATCAGAACGAAAAGCTGTACGCCCTCAAAGCACAGACCATTACGCCTGAGGGAGAAAAAATAGCGCTTAAACGACCGGATTTCCACACCGAAAAGGTCAACGATGCCTGGAACCGCAAGACTTTTTCCTTCCCCCAAGTGAGTGAAGGCTGTGTGCTGGAATACACCTATAAAATAGAATCCTACGACTTCTACAGCCTGCCCAAGTGGTATTTCCAGGAAAAAATTCCGGTGCGCTACAGCGAACTGACCTTCTCCCGCCCGGACTTTATGGATTACGTTGTCCTCTACCAGGGCGAACTCAACATAGACAAAAGCAGCGACCACTACATGGGCAACCTGTACTATCTGGTCGTACTGGAATCCTCACCGGAGCTGCATTTAGGCGTTTCGGGCTCTACCTATCCCCTGCCGGTCAATGTGACGGTGTTTAAGGTCAAAGACATGCCTGCTTTTAAACCGGAGCCTTACATCACCACCGAAGAAGACTACATCGCCAGCCTCCAATTTCAGTGGCGTGCCCTCATAGACCCCACCGACAACCGCACCCAGCCCATGATGTCTTCCTGGGAGCAATTCTCTGAAAAAATGTACCGCAGTCAGAGCTTTGGCATCCAATTTTCAAAAAGCTTCTGGCCCTACGATATGGCGCAGGCTGTCAAGCCCAAACTGAAAGAAGCGAGCAGCATGCGCGATACCGTGGATATCCTCTACCGGCATTTGCAAAATCGCATTTCACTCAGCAAACCGAGAGGAGTTACCATCGAAAAAGACCTGGCCTCACTCTATATGGCCCGCAAAGCCGACGGAGGCGAGCTCAACCTCATGCTGGTAGGCGCCCTCCGAAAACTCGACATCCCCGCCTGGCCGGTCTTGATCAGCACCCGCTCCCACGGCAAAGTGTATAGGCAATACCCCATACTCTCTCAGTTCGACCACATCCTCGCAGCAGCACAAATCCATGGCGAACTCCTCCTCATGGACCTGGGCGCACCCAACTACCCGCCGGGCTACCTCGCCGTCTCAGACCTCAACTACTACGGCATGCTCTTAGACCGCGAACATCCGCGCTGGATCGAACTGCCCGCACCCAAATCAGAACACATCTGTATCGGCGACTTCACCCTGGACGAAGAAGAAGGAATCCTCAGCGGTTCCTTCACCCTGCACTACAAAGGCTACGAAGCCCTCCAGCAAATCAATGAACTCAAAGGCAACACCAATCTGCGCAGCTACTGGCAGGATGCCTTGTCAGCATACTACCCCTCCATCGAAGTGGATTCCGTCTCCATGGACGAACTCTCCTCCATGAGCGATCGCTTCTCCACCGTCATCTACTGCAGCCTGCCGGATGTGCTGATCGAAACGGGCTCCCTCAGCTATCTGCCCATGATAACCGTGCCTCTGTTCACAGAAAATCCCTTCTCAGAGGAAGAGCGCAAATATCCCGTCTCCTTCCCCTATCCCTTTAAGGAGAAAACCGTCGTGAGCATTCATTTGCCGGAAGGCACACAAACAGAAAGCCTGCCCGAGCCGGCCCTGTTCAAACTCCCCAACAAGGGCGAAAAAATCAAAATACAGGTCGTACAGGAGCCCAATGGCGACCTCCGTTGGATCAACACCTTCCAACTGCAACAATTGATTTTTATACCGGAGGAATATTCCGCCCTGCGCAATTTCTTCTCGCTCTACTTCAAAAAACGAGACGAACCCGCAACCCTCCTCAGCAATTAAAAAACATACCCCCATGAAAAAGAAAATTTTCACGCTGCTCCTTTGCCTGACGGCAACATGGCTACCTGCCCAATTCCCGGGGATATTGGCAAGCATTCCGGATTCGCTCCTGGAAAATGCAGATGCCATCATCCTCAATGAAGAAAACACCCTCAAAATCAATGGCACCAACAGCGCTACCTACACCTATTCACTGCGCGTGTTAAACCTAAACCCCAACTCCCCGTTTACGGACTTCAGCTTGTATTACGACAACGACATTTCCCTCATTGACCTGAGCCTGTCCGTACTCAATATCAATGGCAATCTCGTTAAAAAGTATTACCCAAAAGATTTTAATACTTACAGCGCCTCGGGCGGAAGTACCATCTACACGGACGCCCGCTTCTATGTGTTCGATGCAACGCCTCCCACCTACCCCCACATCATAGAATTCAAATACAAAGTAGGCCTCAAGTTGCTGCTCCAACTACCGAGCTGGGACATCCAGCCGGATTATCGCGTCGCTGTACTGCAAAGTTCTTTTCAACTGAAATACCCGAAAAGCAATCCGGCACAGACTTACTTTAACAACATTGAACTAACAGCACAAGAAAAATCAACAGACAATACCGTCACCAGGTTTTGGGCAGTGCGCAATCTGCCTGCCGTGGAGCAGGAAGCCTATGCTCCCCCGGCCCGGAACACACTAGCTCGAATGTTTGTTGTCAGCAGTAATTTCAACTACAAAGGTTATCACTTCAATATGAGGAATTGGGAATCTTTTTCGCGCTCCATGTTCAAGCTCTACGAGGGCCGTGATAAATTGTCCGAAGAAACCAAAGCGACAATACATCGCCTCATAGATGCAGCACCTACCCGCGAAGAAAAAATCGCCGCCCTCTACCGCTATCTGCAAGACAACACCCGCTATGTAAGTGTACAGTTAGGCATAGGAGGCTATCAGCCCTTTCCGGCAAGTTATGTGGAAAAAAACAAATACGGAGACTGCAAGGCCCTGACCAATTTCATGATGGCCATGCTCGACGAAGCCGGCATCGCCGCTCAGCCGGTACTGGTTTACAGAGGCGACAGGCCGCCCGAGTTGGACGAAAAAGTGCCGCGCTCGGCCTTCAACCACGTCTTGCTCTATTTGCCCGAGGATAGCACCTGGCTGGAATGCACCTCCGGCAATTACCCGACGGACTATGTGGGCTCCGACAACGCCAACCGGAAAGCCCTTTTGCTCGACGATGCCAATGGCCGCTTAATTGATATGCCCGTCGTGGACACAGCCCTCAACATCCTGGAAATAGAAACGGAAACAGCTCTTTTGCCTTCCGGCAAATTTCACATTAAACTACACGAACAACGCCACGGCATGTACTACGAACTCATCGCCTACGGAGACCGGCAGCTCGACCAAAAGACCATGACGCGCTGGTACCGCGACCAAAGTGCAATACCGACCTTTACCCTCGACAACTACAACCAAAAAATAAGCACAGAAAAAGCCACCGCCGAATTAAAAGTCGAATTGACCACAGAGCACCTGTCCACCAAAGCCGGAGCGCGAGAACTCTACCCGCTCATCGTCGGCGCACCCTTCAAAAATGTGCCTCCCCGCTATCGCGAACGCCAATTGCCCGTGTATTATCCCTATGGCTACAAAAAAATCGAACGCGGTGTCTTTCACCTGCCTTCCGGCAAAAAAGTGGAAGTTCTGCCCGAAAGCAAAACTTTCGACTCCCCCTACGGCCGCTACCGTCTCACAATCGAACAAGACGAATCCGAAATCCACTTTGAACGGGAACTCGTCATCTACCCCGCCCGCCTGCCTGCCGAAGAATACAAAGCCTGGCGCGCTTTCCTGCGAAAAGTGGCCAAAGCCGATGCGACTAAGCTGGTGCTTATTGAACAGTAGGGCTTCAAGGGAATACTAAAACACTCTTAATTTTCCCAAGCATCGTATATCATCTTTGGTAAATAGGTAGCAAATATACAGTTTTAGTCACAAAGCACACATCAAGTTTTTGCGGTAAGCTATATTTAGGGCTTCCTTAAAAAGTCTCTCTCGATTTTGTGAGTAAAAAACTCTCGCAAAGACGCAAAGACGCTAAGGCCCTTCCTTTGCGACTTTGCGACCCTTCAACTACGTTCAGGGTAGCACTTTGCAAGAAATATTGAACAACAAGTGCAAGCTTTTTTGCCCAAAATGTAACTTTTCCTTGCCCTTCGACTCCGCTCAGGACGACGCACTTCAAGCTTTTCTATACATCTTTTTTTGGCAAAAGCCCTTTATTTTCAGGCTTTTCAGACATAGAGGTACTTTTTAAGGAAGCTCTATTTAGAATTTTTTTGTTTACTGTTTGTGGTGGCGGTTCATGGTTTTTCATTCTCTTAGCGTCTTTGCGTCTTAGCGAGAAACAAAAAACTAAAGTTTCTGATTTTACTCCATTTCCGGAGTGATTTGGGCTTGGAAGAAAGCGCTCCTAATCCCCTGACGGAATACTCTTGATAAGCGTCGTTTTACCCACCTGACGCGGCCCCATAACTACTATGGCCCTGCCCGTAGGCAAAACGCTTTCTATGACCTTATGCAGAGTTCTTTTGTACATCACACTGCAAAATATAACTTTTTGGGATTACGATCCAGAAAAGTTATAACTTTTTGGGATTATGATCCGGATAGTTGAACTCTGGGGCTCGGCAGCAGACAGGCTCTATCTTTGGCTATCCATGGGAAACCAATAGAAACGTGATAGAACGCGGATGACACGGATCGTGCGGATTTCCGCGGGTTTTAGCTGTGCTACCTTGACCACCCGGTCTCTGAAAAGAGACGGGAAGTGCCACCTCTCCGCCTCCTTTGGAAATTGGGACATTAAGCTGAACGAGCTTAAACCCGCGAAAACCTGCGTCATCCGCGTTCTATTATGTCACGTATTGGCACCATCAATAGCCAAGAATAGAATCTGACGACTGCCACCATACTCAAGGGGGCGGCTCCATTTACCGGAGCAGGGCCTGATAGCGGTCTTTGTCGGCCAGCAATTCGCGGGCGGCTTTGATTTCTGGGTCGTCGCGCAGGGCGATTTCGGTTTTTCCCGGCTCAAAGTAGAAGCGCTTTGCGATTTCCTGTTCGATCAGGCGCATGATGAGCGGTTTTTCATCTTCAAGGGCCTGCGCTTTTGCACGCTCTATTTTTTGCCGCAAGGCAGATATATCTCCACCAATATCAAAGCCTTCTTCTTCGGCAGCTTCCACGGCTTGGCGGATTTCCTTTTCTGCGCGGGTTTCGTAGCTGAAGTGCTGCTCCTGCAGAAAACGCTCGAAGGCGGGCCAATCCGTGAAGTGGTATTCGGAAACCGGCGGAAGGGAGTCGAGACCTTTGGTGTATGCCGCTGCAAACTTCATGAGCATGTACTGTTCTTGCAGAGCTTTAATCAGTGGGGTCTCCGTCAGATCGGGCAGGCGGACATCGGGGGTTATGCCGCCTCCGTCGAGTACTTTGCGGCCGTTGCGGGTGTAGAACACTGCCCGCTCCTCATCGGGGATATCCACCGGCTGGCCATTTTCGTAGCGCACGGCCTGGATGCAGCGGCCACTGGGGATGTAGTACTTGGCGGTGGTCAGTTTGAGGCGGGCGTTGTAGCCCACATCGCGCACATTTTGCACCAGGCCTTTGCCAAAAGAGCGTTGGCCCATGATGACGGCGCGGTCGAGGTCTTGCAGGCTGCCCGAGACAATTTCCGAGGCCGAAGCCGACTTCCTGTTGACCAGCACCACCAGGGACAAATCCGGTTCAGAGGCAGGACGGCGGGTTTTAAAGATGCGGTCGCGATCGCGCACCTTACCCCGCATGGCCACGACCTGCTCGCCGGGAGGCAGGAAGAGGTCGCAAATCCCCACGGCTTCCTGGAGCAATCCTCCGGGATTGTAGCGCAGGTCGAGTACCACGCCTTCTAAGTTGGGCTGCTCTTTTCTGAGTTGGCGCAGGGCATAATCTATGTTTCCCGCAGCTCCGGCGGTAAAAATCGTCAAAGAGATGTAGCCGGTTTTATCGTCCAACATGCCGTAATAAGGCACGTTGGAAATTTGGATTTCACCTCGCGTAATCTCCAGTTTTTTGTTTTGGCTTTCGCCAAACGGGCGCACTTCAAGCGTGAGCTTTGTGCCGGGGAAGCCCTCCACAATGGCCTTCACTTCCTCCACGCTTCTGCCTGCGGCATCTTTGCCGTTGATGCTGCGAATCTGATCGCCCGGGCGGAGGCCTGCTTCCCGGGCCGGAGAATTTTCGTGTACGTTCGTAATGGTGGGATAGCCGTCTATCAGCTCAAACTGTGCGCCCAGGCCGCTGTAGCGCCCTTCCATATGCACCTGTTGGCTTTCAATTTGAGAGCTGGAGTAGTAGTTGGTATAGGGGTCCAGCGAGGAGACCATGGCGTTGATGGCCGTCTTCATCATGGTACCGGGCTCCAGTTCATCTACGTAAGAGGTGTGCAATTCTTTATAGACGTTGGCGAAGATTTCCAGGTTCTTGGAAATCTCAAAGGTATCACCTTCAAAGAAGGTTGTAAAACTGAGCAAGAGCGTACTCAGTACCAGGCTGCTGAAATATTTTGATTTTTTTGTCATGATGCTGTTTGGTTTAACAAAAACGCACGTACCATCCCGACGAAGGTCTCCCTGGCTTCGGCATGTACCCAATGTCCGGCCTGGGGGATGCTTCGTATTTCGGCCTGTGGGAACCATTTTTTAATTTCGGGGATGTCTTCATCGAGGATATAACCCGAACGCCCGCCGCGCACAAAAAGTGTGGGCTTGTCAAAGACCCTGCCATCGGGAGGGACGATTTCGCGCAAAATTTCGTGGTAGTTTCGGTGCAGGACTTCGATGTTGGGTTTCCAGACGAAGTGTCCGTCTTTGGTGCGTTTGAGATTTTTGAGGAGAAACTGCCGGATGGGCGTGCTGATGATGGCTCCCGAGAGCCATTCGTCTGCTTCGGCCCGGGAGTGGATGTCTTCTATCGGCAGGCCTTCTAAGGCGCGGAAGATGATTTCGTGTCCGCCCGGATAGGCCTTGGGCGCGATGTCCACGACGACCAGTTTTTCCACCTTGTCTGTCTGATGCAGGGCAAAGTGCATGGCCAGTTTGCCGCCCATAGAATGGCCGAGGAGGCTGGTTTCAAAGATCCAGTGCTCATCCATAAATTCGAGCAGGTCTTCGCACATGGCCTCGTAGGTGTGCACTTCATCGTGAGGCGAGCGGCCGTGGTTGCGCAGGTCGAGCAGGAAGACGGTAAAATCTTCTGCGAGCTCGCGTGCAACGGTTTGCCAATTGTCGAGCGAGCCAAAGAGGCCGTGCAGGATGATGAGCGGAGGGCCGGAGCCGAATTCTTTGTAGTTGAGTTTCATGCAAGGCTGAAATTCAGAGGCATTTGGTTCGTCCGCCGTCCACCGGCAGGTTGATGCCGTGGATGTAGGAGGCAGCCGGAGAGGCGAGGAAGGCCACGGCGGCGGCAATTTCTTCGGGTTTGGCGAAACGTCGTTTGGGGATGCTGCTCTTCATCTTCTCCATGATATCTTTAGGGGCCAGCCCCGTCATAGCTGCTTTGCGTTGAATGATCTCTGCAAGGCGGTCGGTCTCGGTAGCGCCGGGGAGGACGTTGTTGACGGTTACATGGCCCGGGCCGACTTCATTGGCGAGGGTTTTGGCCCAGTTGGCCACAGCAGCCCGGATGGTGTTGGAGACACCGAGATTGTCTAAAGGCTGTTTCACGGAAGTGGAGATGATGTTGATGATGCGGCCATAACGCAATTCCTGCATCACGGGCAGAATCATGCGGGTAATGAGGTGATTGCAAAGCAGATGGTTGCTGAAAGCAGCGAGGAAAGCCTCTTCATCGGCTTCCATAAGAGCGCCTCCGGGAGGGCCACCCGTGTTGTTGATGAGGATGTGAATGGGTTTCTCAAAGAGCAGCCCCCTGATTTTCCGCTTGAGGTCTTCGCGATCGCTGTAGTCCACAGCCATAAAGTCGTGCTCCTGGCCGGAGGAGCGGTCTAAGAGCGCCAGGCTATCGGTCAGTTTTTTGACATCGCGGGCGATGAGGGTTACGTTGGCTCCGAGGCGGGAAAGCTCTATGGCGATGGCCTGTCCGATACCGCGGCTGCTGCCGCCGACGAGGGCATTTTTTCCGTGCAGGTTCAGGTTCATGATTCGGGTCTTTTTGTTGTTCGGGCACAAAGGTCGTCAAAGCTTTGACAACACGCAAGCGCGGTTTAGCCTGATAGCGCACAGGTTTCAGGCCTCGAGTTCCAAAAGCATGCGGGCAATTTGCACGGCATTGGTAGCTGCTCCTTTGCGCAGGTTGTCGGCTACAATCCAGAGGTTCAGGCCGTTGGGGATGCTCTCATCGCGGCGCAGGCGCCCCACGAAGACTTCGTTCCTGCCTTTGGCGAAGAGGGGCATGGGGTAAGTATTCGTCGCCGGTTCGTCCTGTAGCACCACTCCCGGCGCTTCGCTGAGCAGCCGGCGCACCTCTTCAAGGGAGAAGGGACGTTTCAACTCCACGTTCACCGATTCCGAGTGGCCGCCCAGCACGGGCACGCGCACGGCCGTTGCGGTAATGGGCAACTCCGGCGCATCGAGGATTTTGCGGGTCTCATGCACCAGTTTCATCTCTTCTTTGGTATAGCCGTTGTCGAGGAAGACATCGCAATGCGGCAGGCAATTTTCCAGGATGGGATGTGGATAGACACGGTCTTCTTCCGAAAGCCGCTGCCCCGACTTCTCCAACTCGTACTGACGGACGGCCTTCTGCCCCGTTCCCGTAATGGCCTGGTAGGTACTGATCACCAGCCGCTTGATGCCGAAAGCGCGATGCAAAGGCGCCAGGGCAACCACCATCTGTATGGTAGAGCAATTGGGATTGGCAATCAAATAATCATCCCCGCTCAACAAATGACCATTGACCTCGGGCACGATCAATTTCACGCGGGGGGCCATGCGCCAGGCCGAGGAGTTGTCCACCACGCGGCAACCCGCTTCTGCAAAACGCGGCCCCCACTCCCGCGAAACCGCCGCGCCGGCAGAGAACAGGGCGATGTCCGGCTCCTGCTTCAGAGCCTCCTCGAGGCTCACCACTTCATACTCCTCCCCGCGAAAGCTCATGCGACTGCCGACGGACTTTTCCGAGGCAGATAGTATCAATTCGTCAAATTGAAACAATTCTTCTTCAAGTACTTTCAGGAAGGTTTTTCCGACCAATCCGGTGGCTCCTGCGATGGTTAATTTCATGGGTTGTTTTTTTGGTGTTTTTGAGGTGGAGAGGGGTGATTTGCGTGGAAGCCTTGTTCACTACAGACATATGCCATGTCTTATAGACATGACATGTCTCGCGCGCGTGTCATGCGCACGCATACGCGCGCGTCACACACGCACACCCCCACGCGCGCGACCCCCCGCAAAAAAAATCCGTCCCTCCACACACCATTTCAAAAAAACTTTTTACTTTTGCAGCACTCTCACACGCCTCAGTCCATTTTCATCGCCAAAGATAACACATTTGGGCGATGAAAATCTGGAAAACATTCACCTTAGCCTTGCTTGCAAACTTCGCTTTGCAGGCGCAAAATTCCCTTACCGACAACTTCAGCGACGGCGACTTCACCGGCAACCCTGCCTGGACGGGAGACCTCGACAAATTTGCCGTGCTCGACCAGCGCCTGCAACTCTACGACCAGCAAGCGGCCTCCTCGAATGAGGCCCTGCTGATGACCGCGGCCCCCACTTCCCTCAACGACTCCACCAGCTGGGAGTTTTTCGTGCAACTCGACTTTGCGCCTTCCACTTCCAACCACGCGCGCATTTATCTCGCCTGCTCACAGGCAGACCCCACCGCTCCCAATGCCAACGGCTATTACCTCAAAATCGGCGGCATCAGCGGCTCGGAGGATGCACTGACGCTCTACCGGCAGGATGGCGAGACGCACACGGCCCTGCTCTCAGGCTCGGCCGGAGCCGTGGGAGAAGCTCCGGCAACAGCTCGCGTGCGCATCAGCCGCAACAGCGGGGGGCAGTGGCGACTTTGGGCCGATTACCAGGGCGGCAGCGACTGGCAATTCGAAGGCGAAACCACCGATAGCACCTACCCCCAGGGCGAATACTTCGGCTGGCTATGCAAGTACACCTCCACGCGCAACGAAGATTTTTTCCTCGACGACCTGCTTATCACACCGCTCTTCCAAGACACCTTCCCGCCACGCCTGCTCTCCGTCCAAGCCTTCTCGCCCGACAGCCTTTTACTCACCTTCGATGAGCCGCTCGAGGAAGTTTCTGCCTCCGACCCCACCCATTATCTGCTCAGCCCGGGCGGGCAGCCAAGCCAGGCGCGGCTACTGGAAGCAAGCCCAACACAAGTTTTACTCACTTTCTCCCAGCCCATGCAGCACTTGCAACTCTATAGCCTTTCGGCAAATGCCATCAGCGACGAAGAGGGAAACACCTCCGGAACACAACAGCTCTCCTTCACTTTCTACAACTGGCCGGACGCACAGCCCTACCAACTGCTCATCAACGAAATCATGGCCGACCCCAAACCGGCCATCGCCCTGCCCGAAGCGGAGTACATAGAACTCTACAACAACAGCGGCCAGGACCTCCAACTCGAGGGCTACAGCCTGCAGATAGGCGACAAGAGCCGCAGCCTGCCCCCCTTTCTGCTGCCCGCCGATTCCCTGCTCCTCATCTGCGATGAAGAGGTGGCCGGCCTTTTCGCACCTTTGGGGCTACCTGTAGCTGACAGCCTGGGGCAGAACGGCAAGTGCATGCCCATCCCGGACATGCCCGTGCTGCCCAATGCAGGCACGGAAATCAGGCTCTTCAACCGCGAAGGCGTACTCCTGCACAGCCTCACCTACTCAGACGACTGGTACGGCAGCAATGCCAAAAAAGAAGGCGGATGGTCCCTCGAAATGCGCAATCCCCGGGCAGCCTGCCGGATGCAGGGCAATTGGACCGCCTCAGAAGACCTGCGCGGAGGCAGCCCGGGACGACGAAATTCCGTCTATTTGGCGAAAGCCGACAGCCTGCACGCCAGCTGCCTGCAAGTCTATCCTCTCACAGACCAACTGCTCCAACTGACCTTCGACAAAGCCCTCAACCCAAGCCTGCCCCAAACCCATTTCTCCATACAACCCGAGCTCCCCATAGACAGCATCTACCTCCAGGAAGGCTCCCCAAACATCCTGCTCCTCGCCCTGACCCAAACCATGCAAAGCGGCACGCTCTACGAACTGCAAATCGCCGACGAACTCACCGACTGCCTCGGACTGCCCGTCAACACCGACCAAACACTTCCCTTCGGCCTGCCCGAAGAGCCGAAAGAGGGTGACATCCTCATCAACGAACTGCTGTACGAACCCCAAAGCGGAGGCAAAGACTTTATCGAGCTGTACAACGCCTCCGACAAAATTCTCTCTCTCGACGGCCTGCTTCTCGCCAACCTCTGGCAGGGCAGCGACTCCATCCAAAGCCTCCAACTGCAACACCTCTTGCTGCCCGACGAACGAGTCGCCCTGACTGAATCCCCTTCCGACATCCTCCAACGATACCAAGTACCCCACCCCAAACAACTGCTCAGCGCCCAACTGCCGGTATTCGCCCCACCGGAAGGACTCGTCAGCCTGCTGTTTGCAACACCCCAGGGTACCCTGCGCGAAATAGACCGCTTTCCCTATTCCGACGAACTGCACAACCCCCTGCTCGCCGATACGCGCGGAATCTCCTTAGAGCGCATCTCCCCGCTCGCACCCACAGATGAAAGCGAAAACTGGACTTCAGCAGCCCAAAGCGCAGGAGGCGCAACGCCCACAGGCGAAAACTCCCAGCGACTTTCACTTGCCCCCCAGGACAAAAAACAGGCCCGCTTCTATACCGAATACCGCCTCTTCTCTCCTGACGGCGACGGGTACCGCGACCTGCTGCCCATACGTTATGATTTACAGCAAAACGATGCAAACCTCAACTTACTTATCTTTGACCTCGAAGGCAGGCTCTGCAGACAACTCCTTCGAATGCAGTCCATAGGCACCCGGGGGACTCTGTACTGGGCCGGCGAAGACGACAGCGGGCAAAGACTGCCGAAAGGAGCCTACCTGATTTGGGTGGAGTGCTTCTTCCCCGACGGGCAGGTCGAACAACACAGGCTGAGCTGCCTGTTAAATTATCACTAAAGGCAACCCATCATGCCCTTTTTACGAACCTGGATAAAAACCTTCTCCCATGCGATAGATGGCATACGCGAATTGCTCTTTGCCGAAAAACACTCCGGCATCCTGTGGCTCAGCGCCATCGTCACTGTCGGCATGGGTTTTGCAGTGAAACTGAACAAGACAGAGTGGTGCCTCGTTATCCTCTGCATAGGTGCCGTGTTTTCGGCCGAAGCCATGAACTCTGCCCTCGAGCGGCTCACAGATCTCGCATCACCGGACTACCACCCGCTCGCTAAAAAGGCCAAAGACCTCGCTGCCGGAGCTGTACTCATACTCGTCATCGCAGCAGCTCTGATAGGCTTGTTGATTTTTGTGCCAAAATTGTGGTGATTGACAGACGTAGAAAAACTCAAAAAACATGAACACCACACACGCGAAGTTTTTGCCGCCCGCGCCCCCGGCCCCCTGCCTGTCGGCACCCGACAGCAGGCAGGCTAAAGGGGCGGGCCACCCGCTGCTCTTTCAGAGGCCTCTTCCTCTTACACTTCTTTTATTTTTAGTGTATTTACTGTCTGCCTGCCTCACCAACCTCTATGCACAAGAGCAATTGGGTTTGCGCACGGGTAGTTTCAGTGGGGTCAATGCGCTTAGTCTCAATCCTGCGGCGGCTACCGGCATGCCTTTGGCCTGGGATGTCAATCTCGTCGAAGCGGGAATTTTCGGGCAAACCAACTACGCCTTTGTCAACAACGGCGGTCTGCTTCCCTTTTGGCGGGCGCGCAAAAACCTGATCTTCGACGTACCGGAAACGGTCAGCAGCACAGAGCCGCCCATTCCGGGGGCCTTCATCGTTGATTTCAGGACCAACAAGCAACACAAACACCTCGCCATAATCAGCAGCATAACAGGCCCCTCCTTTTTTGCCAGCCTGCCCGGCGGCAGCAAAATCGGCCTCATCTCGCGGGCGCGCCTCATGCTCATGGGCTATAAAATACCCCCCGTACTCGATTACTATACCTATGATGCCAAGCCCAATTTTGAAAACTTTGAAGTGGCCCCATTCCACACCGGCCTGATGAGTTGGAGCGAACTGGGCCTGCACTTCAGCCACGAATGGGAGACCTGGTACGGCACTTTCGGCTTCGGCATCACGGGGAAGTACCTGCAAGGCTATGAAGCGGCCTTCTTTGACAACAACAAACCCACCACCATCGCCAAATTGCCGGGCGACAGCCTGACCAGCATCTCGGCAGACTTGTCCTACGGGCTTACCCTCGGGGCCTTTGAGGAAAACGGCTACCGCTTTGGCCCTACGGGCCACGGCTTAGGGCTGGACCTCGGCATACAAATCACGGGCGAAGGTACTTATGAGCCACACTCCTGGCGCATGGGCATAGCCCTGCTCGACCTGGGGCGCATCCGCTTTGACAAACTGGCTCAAGCCCATCGCGTACAGCTTGACAACAAGACCATCATCCTCGACACCGAGCCGCTGACGCACTTCCAACGCACCCAATTTGTTGACACCCTCATAGGAGGCTTCAGCGAGCAGGTATTGGGGGACCCACGGGCTTCGCTTGCCGACAATGCCTTCCAAATGTGGCTGCCCACAGCGCTCAGCCTGCAGGGCGAAGTCGCCCTGGCCGACGACTTCTTTCTGCACGGCCTGCTCATCCAGCGCCTCGCCTACAGGCCCTCTGTCTCGCGGGGAAATTTTCTGGCGCTCACCGCCCGCTATGAAAAAAAGTACTGGGGCGTATGGCTGCCGCTCTCCCTGTACAACTACACGGAGTTTCAACTCGGCCTGGCGCTGAAAGCCGGCCCCCTGACCATAGGCACCGAACGCCTCGCCTCCTTCTTCAGCAACAAACAGTGGGACGGACTCGACTTTTACTTCGCGCTGAAAGTGCCTCCCTTCAGCCTGCAAAAGACTTTGAAGCCCCAAAGAAGGCACCGGCGCGGCAAGGGCCCTCGCTGTTACGAATTTTAATCTTATTTTTGGTCAGAAAACCGGAAAGACCGGCACACAAGAATAAGAACCAACTGCTATCGTGCTCAACTTCTTTCGCACCAACCAAATTCTGGCAGCCCTGCTCTATCTGCCCTATATGTTGCCTTTTGTGGCAGCTTTTTGGTTGGAGCCTTTCGGCAAAAAAATGCCCATGCAGACGGGATGGCTGTACGACCTCCTTTTCGGCTCTTACGCCGACGGGCCGATCTGGAACAGAACGCTTTTCGTTTTTTTCCTCTTTGCCCTGGCACTTTTCGTCACCCAACTGGTAATCAACCGGCAACTCGACCGGACTTTTACCTTATTTCCGGGTTTGTTCTTCATCCTGTTCGCTTCGGCCT
>WGBN01000221.1 GCA_015494245.1 Saprospiraceae bacterium
CCATTTTCCATTCTCCATTATTTATATTTCACCGGCGGCAATTTACGGACGACCATTTGGACGGTATTTCCGAGGCGTTGTTCTAAGAGGACGAGGCGGTTTTTGAGCAGTTCTTCTTTGGTTTCGGGGCGTGCGTGGCGGAGGTTGATGAGTTCCAGGTCGCGTTGGATATGGACATTGAAGAGGTCTTTGATTTCGTGGATGAAGCGGTCTGTTTTTCCGTTGACATCGGTGAGGCAGAGGGAGAAGCTGATGGCGGAGTTTTGCATGAGGTTGACGCGCAGGCGTTGGCGGGCGATGCGGTCGAAGAGGTAGCTGATGTGGTGTTCGGCTATGAAGGAGAAATCGCGGGTAGAGATTTGCAGCAGGGCCTGTTGGCGTTCGATGGAGATGATGGGGGGATAGACTTCTTCGGCCTCGGCGGTGATGAGGCTGCCCGTTTGTGAGGGTTGCAGGAAGGAGCGCACTTCCAGCGGGATGTTTTTGTTTTGCAGGGGCTTGATGGTTTTGGGGTGGAGCACTTGGGCGCCGTAGTAAGTCATTTCGATGGCTTCGCGGTAGGAGAGTTTTTCCAAGCGCAGCGGGTTTTCGAAGATGCGGGGGTCGGCGGTGAGTACGCCCGGGACGTCTTTCCAGATGGTTACGCCCTCGGCATCGAGGCAATGGCCGAGGATGGCGGCGGTATAGTCGGAGCCTTCGCGCCCGAGGGTGGTGGTGTAGTTGTCATCGCTGCTGCCGATGAAGCCCTGGGTGAGGGGCCAGAGGCCTTTTTCTATTTCCGGCAGCAGTTCGCGGCGCACGGCTTCTGTGGTTTGTGGCCAGAGGATGCGGCCCTCGCGGAAGCTCTCGTCTGTGCGGATGAAATCGCGGGCGTCTTTCCAGACGACGGGCAGGCCTTCGCTTTGGAGCCAGGCTGCCACGATGCGGGTGGAGAGCAACTCGCCGAGGGAGACGAGTTGGTCGTAGAGGAAGTTGAAATCTTCGGGCGGCTCTTCTTCGAGTATCCACTCGGCTTCTACGAAGAGGTCGTTGAGGTGTTCGAGCAGGGCTTTTTTCTCGCGTTTTTTTTCTGCGAAGAGCTCTTCTACCACAGCCAAATGCCATGTGCGGATGTCCTGCATTTGGTGTTCTTCGCCCTTAAAAAAACGGCGGGCCACTTCTTCTAAGGCATTGGTGGTTTTGGCCATGGCGGAGATGACGAGCACCTGTCCTTTTTCCTTGCCGGCAGCTTGTTGCATGATTCTTGCTACCTGCCGGATGGCTTCTGCATGGCGCACGGAGGCACCTCCGAATTTGTGAACCATGCACTTCAGGCCCATTGCAATAGTGTTTTTCCGTCTGTGCTTCCGAGCAGTTCTTCTACGGCGCGTTCGGGATGGGGCATCATGCCGACTACGTTGCCCTGTTCGTTGCAGATGCCGGCGATGTGGTCTATGGAGCCATTGGGGTTGGCGGCTTCGTTTACTTCGCCTTCCGGGCTGCAGTAGCGGAAGAGGATTTGGTCCTTGTCGCGCAGTTGTTGGAGGGTGGCTTCATCGGCATAGTAGCAGCCTTCGGCATGGGCGATGGGGATGTTGAGGACTTTGCCTTTCGGCAAATGAGCGCTCAGGAAGGAGGCCCGGCTTTCGGTGCGGATGTAGAGGTTGCGACAGATAAACTGTTGGTTTTTGTTGCGCAGCAGCACGCCCGGCAGCAGGCCGGCCTCGCAGAGAATTTGAAAGCCGTTGCAAATGCCCAGTACGCGCCCCCCCTGTTTGGCGAAAGCCGCCACAGAACGCATGATGGGGGAGAAGTGTGCAATGGCTCCGGCGCGCAGGTAATCTCCGTAGGAAAATCCTCCGGGCAAGACGATGCAATCTTGCCGGGGGTCTAAGTCTCGCAGGTCTTCGTCCTTGTGCCAGAGTTTATAGGTCGTATGCCCGAGTACGCTGCCGGCGGCGTGTACCATGTCGTCGTCGCAATTGGAGCCGGGGAAAACTACGATGCCGTATTTCATAGGTGAATGTCTTGTTGTGTGGTAGAGGTGTTTTAATGAAAGCTGATGTATTTTTCGGGATTGATGGGCTGCCCGTTGTGCCAGAGCTCGAAGTGCAGATGCGTTCCGTTGGTTTGCTCGCCGGTATTGCCGATAATGGCCACGGCCTCGCCGGCTTTGACGAAATCGCCCGTTTCTTTGAGCAGGGCCGAATTGTGTTTGTATTCTGTGACTACGTTGTTGGCGTGTTGAATGATGATGGTGAAGCCCGTGTCAGAATTCCAGCTGGCGGAGATGACGCGCCCGGGGAGAGCTGCCTTGATGGGGCTGTCTTTGGGAGCGAGGACGTCTATGCCAAAGTGTTTTTCATCCAGATTAAAGTGGCTGCTGATTTCGCCCCTGATGGGCGCTATGAAGTACATTTGCTCCAGGGGCAGATCAGTAGAACGGGAGATGAGCTCGTTGTTGACAGGGGTGGTTTGCAGTTCGGCCATGCTCACTTCTCTGCGTATTTCTTCGTCTTCGGGAATGCGTTGGATGTCGAGGGCGCTGTCGGGGAATTCTACGGGTTCGTTTTGGATGTCCTGGACGGTTTCCACTTCTCCTGAGAGCATGCGGCGGAAGTGGTCTGTGTAGATGCGTTGAGCCTGCAGGGCTGCTTCGAGGGAGTCGAGTTCGCGGTTCATTTCTACGAGCTCCGGCAGGGCATTGGCTTCGCCATAGCCGGGGATGAGGCGTTTGGCGGGTGTCAGCACGATGAAGAGCACGACGCCTATGGTGACGAGCACGATGATGCTGCTGAGGAGCACATAGACGTTGAGCAGGGAGAGGCGGTAGGAGGCTACGTCCTCAAAGGTTTCCTCATTCATGATGACGAGGCGATAGGTATGTTTGAGTCGCTCTCGCCAGTTTTTTTTCTGCTTTTGTTCTTCCATTTTGAAAGCGGGTTGAATTTGGGAAGTTGAGTTTTTTACTCTTCTTCATCGGCAGCGCTGAGCAGGTTTTGCGCTTTGAGGAAGTGATACCACTTGATGATTTTGGTGATGTCGCCGGTGCGCACGCGGTCGGGGTCGTGTTCGGGCAGGACGGTGTTGAAGTAGGTTCGCAGGGTTTGGGCATCGGCTTTGGCTTCGGGCATGTCGTTTTCGCCGAGGGCAAGCATTTTTTCCAGCACTTCTTTGAGCGGCACGGAATCGGTGTAGGTATAGATGGCGATGCCTTCAAGCGGCATGAACTGGTGCTTGCGCATGGGCACGAAGCGGCGTTTGCCGTTGTCGAAGTCTTCTACGATGATGCCGTTTTTGCGGGTGCCGACCAGTTTGTACAGGCCGGGCATGCCGCTGATGGAGACCAGGTCTTTGATGTTCATTGTTCGTTTGTTTTTGCGTTTTCAGCTTCAATAAGCCATTAGTTTTTTCAGGGCTTCGGGCAGGCGTTGTTTGAAGGGCATGAATTGCTCTTCAAGAACGGGCGCGAAAGGCACCGGAGTATCCAGGGATGCTGCGCGCATAAGGGGGGCATCGAGTTGGTCGAAGAGGCGTTCGGAGATGCGGGCGGCCAGTTCGGCGCCGATGCCGCCGGTGAGGGTGTCTTCGTGCAGCAGCAACACGCGATTGGTTTTGCGCACGCTTTGCTCGATGGTTTCCCAATCGAGGGGGGCGAGGCTGCGCAGGTCTATGATGTCGGCAGAGATGCCGAGTTCGTCGCAGGTTTTGACGGCTTCGCGCACGCCCATGCCGTAGGTGAGGATGCTGACTTGTTCGCCCTGGCGCACCTGGCGGGCCAGGCCTATGGGGAGGGTGTAGTAGTCCTCCGGTACGGGGCTGCTGACGGAGCGGTAGAGGGCTTTGTGCTCGAAGAAGAGCACCGGATTGGGGTCTTCAAAAGCGGCCAGCAGCAGGCCTTTGGCGTCGTAGGGCGTAGAGGGGTAGAGGAGCTTCAGCCCGGGCGTATGGAAGAACCAGG
>WGBN01000222.1 GCA_015494245.1 Saprospiraceae bacterium
CTTGGATATTATGACCAAAGTAATGTCAAGGCCGGTACAACTTTCGTTATTTGTGCTGGTGCAGCAGGAGAAATAGGCTATAGCAAAGTTGATTTTTGGGCTGCTGATGATGTTTATTTTTTCACAACCCCAAATTCTATTGACAATAAATTTTTGTATTATTTTTTATTGACCAAACAACATAAATTAATGGCTCGGGTCCGCCGTGCCAGTATTCCACGATTATCAAAGACTGCAATTGAACGTCTTAAAATCCCCATCCCCCCCATGAAAGAACAAAAGCGCATAGTGTCCATTTTAGACAAGTTTGATGCGCTTGTGAACTCCATCACGGAGGGTTTGCCGCGGGAGATTGAGTTGAGGCAGAAGCAGTACGAATACTACCGCGATTTGCTTTTGAGTTTTCCCAAAAAAGAAGTGCGATGAGTACCTATAAGCCCATAGCCGAATCGAACAACTTTATCGTTTTGGACCACTACGACAAAAAGTGGGTGGTCGGGGATGTGCCCCAGGGGTATCAGTCTGAGGCTGCTTTGGAGCGCGAGTTGATTGAAGATTTGAAGAGCCAGGGGTATGAGTACCTGAAGCTCAAGACGAGGGAGCAGATGCTGGCGAATGTGCGCCTGCAACTGGAAAATCTGAACAATGTGCGCTTTACGGATGGGGAGTGGGCCCGCTTTGTGGAGGAGTATCTGGACAAGCCCGGGGATACGCTTATTGACAAGACCCGCAAGATACACGATGATTACATCTACGACTTTACCTTCGACGACGGGCACGTGCAAAACATCTATTTGCTCGACAAAAAAAACATTGCCCGCAACAAATTGCAGGTCATTCATCAGTTTGAGCAGACGGGAACGCATGCAAATCGCTATGACGTTACGATTTTGGTCAACGGGCTGCCCCTGGTACAGGTGGAGCTGAAGAAGCGGGGTGTGGCCATACGCGAGGCCTTCAACCAGGTACACCGCTACAGCAAAGAGAGTTTTAACACAGAGCATTCGCTTTTTAAGTATCTGCAGCTCTTCGTGATTTCCAACGGCACGGATACGCGCTATTTTGCAAATACCACCAAGCGCGATAAAAACAGCTTTGACTTCACGATGAACTGGGCCAAGGCCGACAATACGCTAATCAAGGACCTCAAGGATTTTACGGCTACCTTTTTTCAGCAGCGCACGCTGCTGCAGGTCTTGCTGCACTACTCCGTCTTTGACTCGGAGAACACCCTGCTCATCATGCGGCCGTATCAGATTGCCGCCACCGAGCGCATTTTGTGGAAAATAAAAAGCGCCTACCACGCCAAAAAGTGGAGTACGCTCGAAAGCGGCGGCTACATCTGGCACACCACGGGCTCGGGCAAGACCCTCACCAGCTTCAAGGCCGCACGCCTCGCCACGCAACTGGATTTTATAGACAAGGTCTTTTTTGTAGTCGATCGCAAAGACCTCGACTATCAAACCATGAAAGAGTACCAGCGCTTTTCGCCCGACAGCGTAAACGGCTCGGAAAGCACTGCCGGCTTAAAGCGCAACCTTGCAAAAGACGACAACAAAATCATTGTTACCACCATCCAGAAGCTGCACAACCTGATGAAAAGCGAGAAAAATCTGCCGGTGTACAACCAGCAGGTGGTCTTTATTTTCGACGAGGCCCATCGCAGTCAGTTTGGCGAAGCACAGAAAAACCTGCAAAGGAAATTTAAGAAGTACTACCAATTCGGCTTTACGGGCACGCCCATCTTTCCGGAAAATGCTTTGAAAGCCGAGACCACGGCCGGCGTATTCGGCCGCGAGCTGCATTCCTATGTCATCACCGATGCCATCCGCGATGAAAAGGTACTCAAATTCAAGGTGGATTACAACGATGTCAGGCCAAAATTCAGGCAGCTGGAGTCCGAGCAGGATTTGAAAAAACTGACTGCTGCCGAGGCCAAAAAGGCCTTTTTGCATCCGGAGCGCATCAGGGAAATTTCACAGTACATCCTCACCCACTACCGGCAGAAGACGCATCGCCTGCAGGGCGGAGGCAAGGGCTTTAATGCCATGTTTGCCGTCAGCAGTGTGGACGCGGCAAAGCTCTACTACGAAATGCTGAACAAGCTGCAAAAAGACAGCGATAAACCCCTGAAAATCGCAACCATTTTTTCCTTCGCCGCCAATGAAGAGCAGGACGCCATCGGCGACATCCCCGATGAGAGCTTTGAAGTCTCTGCCATGAACAGCAGCGCCAAAGAGTTTCTGAGCGCAGCCATTGCAGACTACAACAAAATGTTCAAAACCACTTTTGGCGTTGACAGCAAGTCCTTTCAAAACTATTACCGCGACCTGGCAAAGCGGGTCAAGGATCAGCAGATAGACCTGCTTATTGTGGTAGGCATGTTTTTGACCGGCTTTGATGCGCCCAGACTGAACACCCTTTTCGTAGATAAAAACCTCCGCTATCACGGCCTGATACAGGCTTACTCCCGCACCAACAGAATTTACGACGCCACCAAATCCTTTGGCAACATCGTAACTTTTCGGGATTTGGAGCAGGCCACCATAGATGCCATCACCCTTTTCGGCGACAAGAACACCCGAAATGTAGTGCTCGAAAAGAGCTATGAAGAATACATGCAGGGCTTTGAAGACCCGGAGTCGAAGGAGTACAGAAAGGGGTATCTCGAAATTGTCCGGGAGCTCAAAGAAAGATTTCCCCATCCGGCCGAGATTGTGAAGGAGCGAGATAAAAAAGAATTTGTAAAACTCTTTGGCGAGTACCTACGCGTGGAAAACATCTTGCAGAACTACGACGAGTTTGCAGCCTTAAAGGCCCTGCACGCCATAGAGCCGGAAGATGAGGAGGCGCTGGAAGCCATTAAAGACCAATACTATCTGGGCGATGAAGAGATAGAAGCCTTTCGGCAAATTGAGGTGCCGCCGGAGCGCATCATCCAGGACTACCGCTCCACCTACAACGACATCAGAGACTGGCTCAGGCGTGAAAGAGAAAACAAGGCTCAGGAAAAATCTGTGATTGACTGGGACGACGTGGTTTTTGAAGTAGAGTTGCTCAAATCTCAGGAAATCAATCTGGACTACATCCTCGAGCTCATTTTTGAAAAGCACAAAAAGCAAAGAAACAAGGAAGACCTGATCTCCGACGTGCGCCGCATGATTCGCGCCAGCATCGGCCACCGCGCCAAAGAAAGCCTCATGGTGGACTTCATCAACCAAAGCGACCTGGATGCCATTCGCGACAAAGCCGGGCTTATCGAAGCCTTCTTCACCTTCGCCCAGAAAAAACAGCGCGAAGAAGCCGAGGCCCTCATCCGCGCTGAAAACCTCAATGAAGAGGCCGCAAAGCGCTACATCCTCTTCTCCCTAAAACGCGAATACGCCAGCGAAAGCGGCACAGCCCTAAAGGAACTTTTGCCCCAAATGAGCATTTTCAACCCTCAATACCTGCCTACAAAACAGCGCGTCTTCCAAAAAATCTCCGCTTTTGTGGAGAAGTTTAAGGGGATTGGGGGAGAGATTTGAGGGTTGTCAGTTGTTGAGGATGTTTGTTTAGTGTTTAGCGTTTAGCGTTTAGTGTTTAGCGTAGAAAACATTTTTTATCATTGTAGAGACGCAATGCATTGCGTCTCTACAATGATAAAAAACGCAATGGAACCATCATCACATGGGCGGCAGCTTGCGGGGCCGGACGTTCTTCGGCGCAATCGGGTATTTCCCATTCTCCATTCTCCATTGGTTCTTCGTAGGTCGGCTCGGGGATCTTCCTTCGTCAGCTCCCCGATCCTTTCGTTGGGTCATTTTCCATTTTCCATTCTCAATTTTCCATTCTCAATTTTCAATTCTCAATTTTCCATTCTCCATTCTCCATTCTCCCACATATTTCGCGGGTAAGTTTTTCGATATAGACGGAGCCGGCGAAGGGGTCGGCCACGGCATCCAGGCCGCTTTCCATGCGGAGGATGTGGTGTACATTGCGGGCGATGCGGCGGGTAAAGGCATTGGCTTGTTTGCCGGCAGGGGGGATGGTGAGGCGGTCGGCGCCGCCGCTGATGGCGGCGAGGGCCATGGGGGCTGCGGCGATCATGTGTTTGTTGATGATGTCCTGTTGCGTTTCGGGTGTTGGGTTCTCCTCCTGCCCGGAAACTGTGGGGAAGCAGAGATGGACGTCGAGGAAGGCCTGTTCTTCTTCTGTGTTTGAGCCGTGTTGGTCCAGCACATTTGCCCAGAGCAGGCGGAGGGCCCGCAGGCGTGCGATTTCGAGCAGGTAGTCGGGGCCGGTTTCCAGTTCAAAATAAAAAAGCCTGTTAAAATCGGAAAGCGGCAATTGGCTTTCGCCAAAGGTGTCCCAGGCTTCGCGCAGAGCCCGCTGCATGGGGGCTACAATGCCCTCGCGGGCCGTGCCTTGTACCGGCTGGCGGATGAAGCGATAGGCGGGGAGTTTTTTCCTGGCTTTCGCCAAATGCGATGCGCTGAAAGCGGCTTTGCGCGTGCCGACGCTTATGCTGCCGGTATATTGTTTACGGTCGTCGGCCGGAGCAGGGGCGGATTTGCCGTAAAGGCTATATAAAAAGTCTGTGAAGTCGAGCAGCTCTTCTTCGGAGGCCTCGGCAAAAAAGAAGTACGGGCTGATGAAGCTGAGTTCTATGTTTTTCAGGGCCCGTTCAAGCCAGGGCAGCGGGGGCATAGAACTGCTGCCTTCGCGCGGAGAAGTAAAAATCAGTCGCGGCGATTCCAGGCCGAAGCTGAGAGCCTGCAGCAGCTCTTCGTTGAGTTTTTCAGCGGATTCGTGCGTGTCGAAGTCTGCCAGACTGAGCTTGTCGAAGTCTGCCAAACTGAGCTTGTCGAAGTTTGCCAAACTGAGCCTGCCGAAGTTTTCGCCAATAAGCCACTGCGAGCCCGGGCGTTTTTTGAGCATGGGCGGCGGAGGTTCCGGCAAGTCGTCGGGATGGGCAAAGGGCGATACGCGCAGTCCGGGCTCGGGCTCCCAATCCAGCTCGGCCGGCGACCGCCCTTTGAGGTCTTGCTCGATTTTGTCGAGCCATTCCTTTTTGGATACCGGAGAAAATTCTTCGAACATAGCTGAAACAGAAAAGCCTCCCCCTTGCGGGGAAGGCTTCGTTTTTAATAGCGGTAGTA
>WGBN01000223.1 GCA_015494245.1 Saprospiraceae bacterium
CTGTACTAATTGACGGGCTAAAGCCCGCCCAACAACGATACACGATACACGATACACGATACACGATACACGATACACGATAAACAATAAACCGACAACCTACCGGCCACCCCCCAAATCAAAACTGCTGCTCAAAAACACGCCCCAATCCGGACGCTGCCCTTCGGCAAAGCCGACCGCCACGTCTATGCGCCAAAAGCGGAAAGCGCCAAAGCCGAGATTCTCCCAGCCCAGCGCCAACTCGCCATAGGGTTGGCGATCCTGCACCAGGAACCCGCGGGCAGAAAAGACCGTAGCTATGTTCCATTTGCGAATGAGCGGGAGGTGGTCCGTCAGCAAACCGCCGAAGTGGTGCTGCCAGTGCAATTCGGCATGAGGAGCTGCTGTGCTGTACTTAAAGTAAGGCAAGCGCAAAAACTGCCGATACAGGTACTGTGTGCGGCCCATCAAATAAGTCCGGTTGCCGGCAAAGTGAAATTGGTCCGGCAGGTACAACTGCTTCGCATAGGGGAAAAAGCCTGCCTGCAAAAAGAGCTCGGATTTGCCGAAAGGCCCCCAAGACCATTCCCGTTGCCGGTAACTCACTTTCAAATACAGATAATCCAGAGCAGCTCCGACCCCTCCCCCATCCTCTCCACAGGGAAGACAGGCAAAGGGCAACGATGCAGGAAAAGCCCGACGAAGGCTCAGCCCAAACTCCGGGCGCGCATCGCCCAAGGGAATTTTCCGGTCGGGCAAAAGCATGTAGCGCTGTCCGGGCTGCCAGCGAAACTCCACCTCTAACAAGCTACCTTCGTGAGACGCAAAAACCTCCTCACCCGCACTTATGCCATCGGGATGATTGGTGGGATAAAAAGCATCCCGCTTTAAAAAGCTGTACTGGCTGTGATTGTTCAAAGCCCGGCGCCGGAAAGCACTGAGCGACATCTCCGCCCAAAATCCATTCCACAATTCCTGCTCCCAGCTGATGCCTATCCAGGCCTTTTCATAGAGCCGCAGCAAATTGCGCTTGGCATACAGCGAGGCCAATTCATTCTGTGCCGCCGTAGGCACGGGCAAGCCATTCAACGAACTCGCCTGCAAACCGCCCGACAAGCTCAGCTCTGCCTGATTCATTTCGTCCAAATGAAAAACAGCAGAAGCACGAGGGCGCAGAATGTGCTCGGCATAGCCCCAGTCAAAAACCGCATTCAGTTTTAAATAGCGGTAGCCCTTTTTATCAAAAGACTGTTTAAAAAAGCCCCCCGAACCGTAATAAACTCCCTGCACTGCATTGAAACCCGTTAGCGACAAAGGCGAGTAAATCCCCCACTGACGCCGCTTGCGGGTATTCCGGTGTGTGTAGCCCGCCAGCAGCGCCATGGTAGTAAAGCGATTGGCCACCCGGTCGAGAGAATCCTGATAAGCAGGGCTCTCCCAAATAGCCTGTAAGCTGTCTTTTTTGTGATAATCGAGTTGCTCTTCTTCAGTCAGAGGTAGAGGGCGCAGGCTGTCGAAGTAGGTTCGTCCCTGCTCCAAAGCATCGGGCTCTACCACAAAGACCTCGCGCTTGTTGATCTGCGCTTTCAAAGCGGCCTTTTCGGGAAAGTCATATTCGCCATAGCGATTCATAAAATAACCGCCAAAGACGAAGCCGAAGACATGCCCGCTAAATTGCAGCGATTGCGACCAGGGCAACCAGGCCTGTTGCTCGCCAAGGGGTACCCAACTGAGCCTGTAAACCAGGCTGTCGAGCGCAGGCTGGTTCATGGAAGCGCCGGAGATGGAAAGCTCTGCAGCCGTCAACACCCACTCGTCTTCAAGCACGTAAAGCATGCCCGCAAAAGCCGGCCCGTCTTTAGCGCGGGGCCAACAGCTGATGCGGTTGATCTCTCTGCCCCCGGCATCAAAATACGTGCCCTCCAAACGATAGCGATAAAAACTCAAAGCCTGATCTCCTATGGGCGAAACAATAGGCCGGTCAAACGGCAGGGTATTTTCATACACATCCAGACCCGCATTAAAAACACTGTTTATGCCAAAATCATCACTGCCGCTCACCTTGGAGGCAATGACGCGCTCCTGCCGCAAATCGGGAGGCACGACTTTCAACTCAGAAAAAGACTCGGAGAAATACAAAACGCCCGTACCGGCAGTATCGAGCACGCCTCCCATATCTCCCACTTCCTGGCCAAAGACCTGCTCGGGCGTATCCAACAGGCGTATGAGTCCCTTAACATAGGCCTTACACTCGTAAGCGGGCCGGCCGGCTTTGATTTCATCGCGGCGCGCAATGACCTTGCGCATGATGGCATAAGCGGGGTCTTCGGCATCGGCGGTAATTTCCACACCCTGCAGGGGCAGGGCGACCTGCTCCAGGCTTACATCCAGCGATATGGCAGTGCCTTTCGGCAAAACCGAACGCACCTCAGTGCGATAG
>WGBN01000224.1 GCA_015494245.1 Saprospiraceae bacterium
GGGCCGAACAGCTCAAGAGAACCGCAAAAAAACTTATTCAAAGGATTCAAAGGGAATAAAAAAAAATTTCTCTTAACACCCCTGATGGAAAATGGAAAATGGAGAATGACCTAACCAAAGGATCGGGTAGCCGACGAAGGAGGCCCCCCGAGCCGACCTCTTAGAATGGAAAATGGCCACTCCGTGCACTCCATGGTAAATTTACAGTTTTTCTTAAGTCTATCGTTAGTCACCTCCGTTACGCGTCACGTTCGTCACGTCTGTCACGTTCATCACGTTCATCACGTTTAGTTCGCAAATTTTAGTTTACTATAAACAGTAAAATTTCAACTATAAACTATAGGCTATCAACTGCCAACTCTCAACCATATTCCACCGTCTCATCAAACGGCAGGCTCAATTGCTTTCCTACATCCATATCGGGTATGTGATCGGCTATGTCTAAGCCATAGACCACTTTGGCGGGGTCGTCATAGACGAAGGTGCCGAAGAGGCGGTCCCAGATGGAGAGCACATTGCCGTAGTTGCTGTCCGTCCAGGGGCGTTCGCGGTGGTGGTGGAATTTGTGCATGTGGGGGGAGACGATGAGCAGGCTGAGGGCTTTGTCTAAGCGGGGGGGTAGGGAGATGTTGGCGTGGTTGAAATAGGTGAACGGTATAGTCAGGATGCGATAGAAGAAATAGAATGAGAGGGGCATGCCCATGAGTACCACAGCGATGAGCGCGAAGGTCTCGCGGATGATGAAATCTATGGGGTGGTGGCGCGTGCCGGTGGTAACGTCCACGTTTTTGTCGGTATGGTGAGTCATGTGGAGGCGCCACATCCATTTGACTTTGTGCAGTAGAAAATGCACGAAATACTGTGCGATCAAATCCAGGGCCAGCAGGGCGAGGATGAGCTCAACCCACACGGGCGCATCTATGCGTGGCAAGAGGCCGAAGCCGGACCGGTCCAACCAGCTGAAAACCAGGGCCAGCAGCATACCGAAAAGCACGTTGATCAGCATGACAAAGAAGAGGAGGATGAAGTTGGTACGAGCGTGTTTTCCCCTGGGGTAGGGAGCTTTCCGGAAGGTATATACGCCCTCAAGGAGCCAGAAAAATCCTATGCAAAAGGCCAGCCAGCCCATTTTCATCCAGAGGGGCATGGCTTCAAAGAAGTGTAGAAATTGCTCCATGACTTATGGTTTTGTGCCCTGCAGTCGAGCCGCAGGGCACAAAATAAGTCATTTTTTCAATTCGCGGTAGAAGTGGTGATACCAGGGTATCGTTTTGAGGCCGATTTTGAAGTTAAAAAGGCCGAAATGCTCGTTGGGCGAGTGGATGGCGTCGCTGTCTAAGCCAAAGCCGAGCAGGATGCTCTTGGCGCCCAGCACTTTTTCGAACAGGGCTACGATGGGGATGCTGCCTCCCGAGCGCAGGGGCAGGGGCTTTTTGCCGAAGGTTTTCTCCATGGCCTGTTCGCCAGCCTTGTACTCGGGAGTGTCAATGGGCGTTACGGCCGGCTCCCCGCCGTGATGCGGCCTGACTGTAACTTTGACCGAAGGCGGCGCGATGCGCTCGAAGTGCTTTTTGAAGAGTTCCGTAATCTCATCGGAAGTCTGGTGAGGTACGAGGCGCATACTGATTTTGGCGAAAGCCTTAGAGGGCAAAACCGTCTTGGCGCCCTCGCCAATGTAGCCGCCCCAGATGCCGTTTACGTCTAAAGTCGGGCGGATGGACGTCTGCTCAATGGGCGTGTAGCCCTCTTCGCCTTCGAGGGCATCCACGCCGAGGTCTTTTTTATAGGCCTCTATGTCGAAGGGCACGCTGTTGAGCAACTTGCGTTCTTCTTCGGAGACGATCTCCACCTTGTCGTAGAAGCCCGGAATGGTGATGCGGCGTTTCTCATCGTGCAAAGAGGCAATCATGCGCGCCAACACATTGATGGGATTGGCCACGGCGCCGCCGTAAACGCCGGAGTGCAGGTCTTTGTTGGGGCCTGTTACTTCCACTTCCACATAGCTCAGGCCGCGCAGGCCCGTGGTGATGGTGGGAGTTTCGTTGGAGAAGATGGATGTGTCGGAGATCAGCACCACATCGCATTTCAGCTTTTCGCGGTTTTGCTCACAGAACAAACCGAGGTGATCAGAGCCTACTTCCTCCTCACCTTCAATCATGAATTTGACATTGCAGGGCAGCTCGCCGCTTTTCGACATGGCTTCAAAGGCTTTGAGGTGCAGAAACATCTGCCCCTTGTCGTCGCAGGCTCCCCGCGCAAAAATGGCCCCCTCGGGATGGATGTCGGTCTTCCTGATTACCGGCTCAAAAGGGGGCGAATCCCACAAATCGAGCGGATCGGGCGGCTGCACATCGTAATGGCCATAGACCAAAACGGTGGGAGCGGCAGGGTCGGTGATTTTCTCTCCATAGACGATGGGGTGCCCATCAGTCGGGATGACTTCGACGCCATCTACGCCAATGGCCCGCATGTTGTCGGCAATCCATTCGGCAGCGCGCTTTACATCCCCGGCATGAGCCGGATCAGCGCTGACGGAAGGGATGCGCAGTAAATCAAACAACTCCTGCAGAAATCGCTCGGAGTGCTCGTCCAGATATTTCAGTGTCTTTTCCATGTGTTGGTGTTTTAATGTGTCTTGCAGGTCTCGGAGGGCCTTTGTGGCAAAGGTATAAATTTAGTTTTCAAAAAAAGTTTCCAGATAAAAATAAAATTGTATCTTTGCGAATAATTAGTACACGAACTAAATGTGCCGGCAAGCATGAAAAATCCTCCTCCACCATTGACGGGCTTTTTGCTGGAGCGCACCAGCAAGCTGATGAAGAAGCAGGCGCAGCGGGCCTTGAAGCAGGCCAACGCAGGCGTTACGGTGGACCAATGGGTGATTTTGCAGGAGTTGGCACACGAAA
>WGBN01000225.1 GCA_015494245.1 Saprospiraceae bacterium
CCAGGGCATTGCTCATGCCAAAAATCACCTTATCGAATTTTTCGATTTCCAGCTTTCGCAAAACGTCTTCGTCTGTAACATCTGCCTGTACGGCCACGGAAACCTCATCTTTAATGGCATTGATTTTCTTCTCATCAGTATCAATGGCCAAAACTCCATGGCCCAGTTTAGACAACTGAACGGCCAGCTCAAAACCAAAAGTGCCCAGGCCAATAACGGCTATGTCTTCTTTCATCTTCGTAACGATTTACAGCCAAACCAAAACGGTTTGAAAAAGCCAACTTCTTAGTACAGCATCCCTTCCGGATACTTGATCTTCAACTCCTTTTGCTTCGTCAGTGTCGCCATGGCAAAGGAAGCAGGCCCCAGGCGGCCTATAAACATCAAAAAAATGACAACAATTTTTCCAAATTCACTGAGCTGGGGGGTAATCCCGAGAGAAAGCCCCACCGTACCCATGGCCGAAACAACCTCAAAGATAGCAGATTCAAATTCAATGCGCTCATCTTGCAGCAAAAGGATGGCGCCTATTGCAATAATGGCTATGTAAACAAGCGCTGTGGCAAAAGATTTCAAGATCATTTTCAGGGGGATACTCCGCTTAAAGACGACCACTGAGGTTCGACCTTTCAGCACGGAAAAAATAGATGCGACAATCACAAAAAAGGTCGTCGTCTTGATACCTCCACCCGTAGAGCCCGGCGAAGCACCAATAAACATCAGGATGGTCAACAAAAAAATGCCGGCATAACTAATCCCCGTCAAATCAACGGAATTAAAACCCGCCGTGCGCGTCGTTACCGACTGAAAAAAACAGTCGGTCATACTCATGGAACCCCGCTCAAAAAGGTACAGCAAAAACATTCCCACAACCACCAAGAACCCGCTGGTAATCAACACCACTTTGCTGTGCAAACTAAAGCGCCGCCCGCTTTTGTAACGCTCCATCATTTCGTAAATCACAAAATAGCCCAGGCCGCCCATAATGATCAAAATCCCAACAGTGTATTTAATGAGTGCGTTGGAGTTGATAAGACTTTCGTCAAATGTAGAAAAACCCGCATTGCAAAAAGCCGATATGGCATGAAAGAAACCCTCGTACAAAGCCCTGCGAATGCCAAACCCCTCCCACCAGAAACCAACACTCAACAGTGCAAATCCCACGAGCTCAATCCCTACCGTTATCTTGACAATGCTCGCGAGAATGCCATGAGCATCACGCAATTCGTAATTGTCCTGTAAACTCGAAAAAGAAAAACGCTGGCGAAGTCCTACTTTTCCTCTGACTGCCAACAGAAAAGAAGAAGTCAGCGTCATGATACCTATGGCGCCCAATTGCATCAACAAGAGAAGAATGAGTTGTCCTGCCAGGTTAAAACCCGAAGTACGCACCGTCGTCAAGCCCGTTACACAAACCGCAGAGGTGGCAGTGAACAAAGCGTCTGTAAAGGCCAAGCCCCCTTCATGCTTCACCAAAGGCAGAGACAGCAAAAAGGTACCCAACAAAATCAAAACGGTAAATGAAAGCACCAGGTACTGCCAGGCATTTAGTCTCTTTATCATTTCAGTTTAGTTCGTTCGCCTCGCTTGAGAAAAAATTCTCTTGCCCGAGTTAGAAACGAAGCAAATATAAGGAAGGTATGGCATTTGGCGAAAGCCAAAAGAAGGTTTACAGCATAGAGGCTGTTCCGAACCTATCTGCCAACAAAAAACTTACCTCTCTGATGATTGACCTCCATGAAGTAGAGCCCGGCTTCAAGTCCGGAGACATCGAGGCCGGCTTCGGGACGGGTAAGGGTAAATGTCTGCAGCAAACGGCCGTGCAAATCGTAAATGTAGCCGGAAGCGGGCCCGTCTGTGGCCAGTTGGGAGAAATAGAGCTTATCTCCGGCCGGATTGGGGTAGATGCCTATGTCAGAGGCAGCGGGGAGGGTTTCAGACGCGCTCGTTACGGTACCACAGGGATCATTCAGGAAGGCTATGGTGCGCTTGTCGTGAGAGCTGTAAAGCTTGTGCCCGGCATGGGTGCCATCCATCAAAGAGGCTACGACCAGCATGGCTTCCGGATTGGAGGCAACGATGGAGAGCAGCGGATAAGCCGAAGGATTGGCAGGCACCAAATTGAAGAAAATGGTATCGGCATAGAGATTCATGTAGTAGTAGCCATCTACGTAATCCAAAAAGCCGGAATTGTCCAGCTCATCGAACAGGGCTTCGGACTGAGCTACAGAGATGGATACATGGCGGGCAAAAATTTGGGGGTAAATCGGCGAGCGGTCGTTTAGGAAGACCCTTGAGCAAACGCCATTGTTCATGAGGTTTTCGCTCCACCCTGTAACGGTGTAATAGGCTTCAATGCCCACGGAGGGGTTGTCGTCATAGGCCTGCATACACCATTGCGTAGGCACAGTGGTAAGGCTGTTGACGACCGGATTTCCGGCTATGCAATAAGGCGCTGCGGCATCAAAGGACAGGAGGAAAGAGACTACCGTAGCAAAAGACCCTCCATTGCTCACGCCCAGAGCGTACTTTTTGGTATCGGGTGTTATGAGGTTTCGGGTTTCAAAGGTGTCTATCAGGGCGCGGATGTTTTGGGCGTCAATGTTGTTGGAGAGCGTCAGGGTATTGGTAATCCACCTCAAAGTCGAATCGCCGTTGAGGTCCATGCCGAGGGTGATTTCTTCGGCCTCCGTTACTACCACGGCAAAATTGCTCGCAACGAGGTCTTTAAAGACCTGATAGGGGTCGGGCACGTCCACCCAAACATCCATGATGCCTCCGGTGCCGTGAAAGAGAAAAACCAGACCGGCAGGATCGGGTGGGAAATAAGCATGTACCTTTTTCAGGGACTGAACGCATTGGATGTACTCGGTGGTGTAGGGAGGGATTTCGTGAAACTCGGCATCTAAGTTGACGTCTTGCGCGGGCATGACGAGCGTTGTACGCCATTCATTGGGTTCGCCGAGAAATTCGGTATCGCCGGTCCAGGTATCGAAGACTTCATGCTCGGCCATTTCACGGGCCCAGATATAGACGGTATCGCCGGCTTCGAAAAAGCCGCTGCCATAGCCATTGTTGACATGGAGGTAATGACTTTGAGCGTGGAGGAGAGGAGATAAGCAACAGAGAAAGAGGATGGTAAGGATTGGTCTCATGCTAAATGGGTTTAAAGGAATTTGCTTCTTTCTTTGAGACTCTTCTGAGGGGCTGAAGTTTAGCGCTTGGTGCGCGCGCTGAAGCATGTGGTACTTTTTTAGCGCGCTGAAGCACGCTGTACTTTTGGCGGACTGAAGTCCGCCCAACTATCCGATCAACTATCTGCTCAACTAAATGCTACTCCCCTTTCCTTGAGATAATCCATGACGAAATGAAAACAATGCTCTTTCTTTCCCACTAATTCGGGAGGGAAGACGCCTTTTTCCGTAAACAACCCTTGCAGGAAGAGGTTGGCGGCGGCGGTAGCTGTATAGCCCGTCGTTCGGGACATGGAGGCCGTTTGGGTTTTGGGGCAATACTCATCGTATAAGTCATAGACGACTTCTTCGGTTTGGCCATTGGCATTTTTTCCCTTTACCGTAACGCGCATGACGGTTATTTCCTCCTCTCCTTCTTCTAACTTCCACTCCTTAAAAAGGAGTTTGGCTGTAAAATCCAGAGGTGAGACGAGGGCCCCATTCACTTCTATTTTTTCGGGTTTGAAGAAGCCGCTTGCTCTCAGCACCTTTACATATTCCACATGCCCCGGATAGCGCAGGGTTTTTTCCTTCATGTTGGGAATGTGCGGCATGGTGTATATGAGCGAGCGCAGTCCGTCTGTGTTGAAGGCTTCAAGGGTTCCTACTTTTTCAAAATCCACGTACTCGCAATCGGAAAGTGCTTCGCGGATGACCAACTTGCCGTTTTCGACATAGCGGGCCGGGCGGGTGTACTCTTCAATCACATCTATGGGTGAGAAGGGTGCTTTGTAGCAGAAGGGCCACTTCTTCACTTTGGGCAAGCCGCCCACCAGGCACTCAAAGTCCGTTACCTGCCATTGCTCGTTGTAATAACCGAGGATGAGGTTGTCCAGGCCGGGGGCCACTCCACAATCTACGATGGCCGTTACGCCCCGTTCTTTGGCCAGGGCATCGAGTTCCAGGGCATTCTCCGGAAAGAAGGAAATGTCTATGACATTTTTGCCGGCCTCAATGATGCTTTTCAGCGTTTGAAAGCCGAGAAATCCGGGGACGGCACAGAGGACGAGGTCAAAATTTTTAAGGGCTGAGCGGAGTTCGGTTTGGTTCGTAACATCCAGAACGCGGGTCTGCAATTTGG
>WGBN01000226.1 GCA_015494245.1 Saprospiraceae bacterium
CGTCCTGAACCGTGGCGGTCATGCCCGCGGGCTTGGTGAAGGTTACCTTGTAATCCGGAGCAGGCCACAAATCGCCGAACATGTACATGCCGCCGGCATCCGTAGTGGTGCTCAGGTTGACGGCATTGCCCAGATTGTCCGTACCGGTGAGCTGCACACTCACGCCGGCTATGCCGGGCTCGCCCGCATCCTGCTCGCCGTCTCCGTTCAGGTCCTCCCAAACCAGGTCGCCTATCTTGCCAAGGGTCAGGTAGCCCGCATCCACTGTCAGTATGGTGTCGCCCGACAACAGTTCATAGACATCTGTCATGCCAGTCGTCGGATCCACATCAGAATCCATATCGTCTGCAACGCCGGCAGCATCTTTACCCGTAGCTGTCATACCTGCAGGCTGAGTGAAAGTGACTTTATAATCCGGAGCCGGATACAAATCGTTGAACATGTACATGCCGTTCATGTCCGTAGTCGTACTCAGGTTGACGGCATTGCCCTGGCCGTCTGTACCGGTGAGTTGTACTGCTACGCCTGCTATACCGGGTTCACCCGCATCCTGTTGGCCATTGCCGTTTACGTCTTCCCAGACCAGGTCGCCTATCTTGCCCTTTTTCACAACTCCCGCATCAATATCCGGGATTACATCTCCTATATTGACTGTTACGCACTGCGAATAAGCCATTTGCCCCATAGTTGGTACCGCATCGCTGTCATCTGTATCGGCTACACCGGCAGCATTCGGCGCGGTATATTCATAATCGGCCATGCCCGGCAAAGTTCCCGTGCTCAGGTCAAATTTCACCGCATAATCGCCGGCGGTAAGAATTGTAAAGTTGTAGTGTCCGTTGGCATCTGTGGTCGTCGTCTGCAGGGCTGCTCCCGTGGGCGAGCCACCGGCACAGGCATACAGCTCTACCGTTACACCGGGAACGGGAGGTTCGCCCGCGTCCTGCTGACCGTTGTAGTCTTCATCCACCCAGAGTGTATCGCCCAGCATGGCGCCGGCCAGAAAACCGAAATCAAAGGTATGGTTGTTGGCGCCCGAAACGGGAATATCTGTCGCTGCCACGGCGGCTTCCACGTTGGCGCCGGATACGCTTCCGTCGCTGTCATTCACATCCGGATTGCCGCCCTCGCCGGTATTGACGCCCGTAGGCGGGCCCGGCAATACACCTCCCCCCATGGCTGCACCCGGAAGGCGTACCACATAGTCCATATTTGGCGAAAGCTGGGAAATGTTATAGATATGACTGGCCGTGGAAGTGCCGGCAGCACTGCTGAAAATGTAATTGCCGTTGGCATCCGTAGTGGCCGTGGCTATAACCGTGCCGCCTTTCACCAGCTCTACCGTTACGCCGGCTATACCGGCTTCACCGGGATCCTGCACGCCGTCGGCATCCGTGTCTTCCCAGACCAGGTTGCCGATTTCTATGGGGGCGGGGGCTGTAAGTAGCTCTATATCCCCCATTCCGGCCCCTTTCCCAAAGTATTGCACTTGCGGAGTCAGATTGTCCATGACTTTGTAGCCATCAGTCTTGTTCCCGCTTGCCGGATTAAAGAAAACCACTCCTGCTGTATGAAATGCATCAGGGCCGGTACCCATAGGATCATACGCGACCATGGCAATTTCACCTGCACCTCTTAATATTGTAAGTCCGCCCAACGCGCTCTCTTTGTGGTCCGTAACGGGAGAGTCATCTGCATTGACTGATTCAGTATTGGGATTCCCATCTGCATCTGCGGCAGCCGGGAGATACTGCCCTGATCCATTCGGGCTTGCTATCAAAACATCCCCTCCGGATATCGTCTTAAACTCTAAGTTATTTTCAAACGGGACCCCTGCTATCGGAAGGTTTTGAAAACCGCCCTGAAACCCTACCCGGTCCATAAATCCAACAATCATATTGCCATTATCAGCAAATTTAATATCAGCTAAAATCGGCTGTGAGCGCACCACTTTCCAAAAATTACTACTGGTATATAGCTGCGCAACTGTCTGATAATCATCAGACCAGGCATGCCAGCCCGTATCATCTGGTGTAGATTCTCGTGCATAACTAAGCGAGTGCTGATATACGGATGTAAAATTTGCACCATCAAACTCATACACATATGCCATAAGGTCTGAGTCATTTCCACTTATGCTGGCATCACAAACAACTCCTATAAACACCTTCCCATCCACGACCTCCACTGCAAAAGGACGGTTCACTCCCGTACCTCCACACGGAGCAGGCGTATCGAAAGAGTTTACAATACTTTTACTGGCGATATCAACCAAATAGAGCTTCTTGTCATAGAGATTCATCACATACAGCGTGGACTGATCATCAGAGATATCTATGTCACCAAGACCTACTTTCAACACACTGGAAAGAGCAAGAGGATCACGGTTTTGATCAACAGCATTTCCCAAGCCTCTGGCCACATCATCCGGTATAGAGCCGGCATTGGGGATATCTATGAGAACCGAAGTACCTGTACCATCGGCATTAACTTCATAAATACGCCCCAATTCGTTATTCAAAATCCCCACGTGCCGCTTGAGCATCGTTGCGGCATACACCTTTTGCCGTTTTTTATCATAAGCTAAGCCCCATATAGAACCAACATCTTGTTCTGTTGCAATACGCGTTTCTGTTGCTCCACCAGTACCTGAATTGGCATATGGCCATTTTACAAGCCCGCCTTGAGCACTGGAGGCCCCTCCTGCATCGGCTTTTCCATTTACAAAAATACTTGACACTATGAGAGGATTTGCATCTGAGTAGTCTGCAGGATTATGCAAACCAAAATTCACGGCACAACTCGCTGCCGCCACAAACTGCACTGAAGTGGCAGAGCTACTGCCATCAGCACTCTCCTGCAAATAAGAAGGCCAACCACTAAATTCCACCCTTACGGGAAATGTCAGGCCGGCAGATGACACAGACCAGTTTCCATTAGCATCTGTCATTACTGTTGTTACCGATCCACTTTGGTCTGTTACAGTAACCGTTACCCCCTCTACACCCGGCTCATTGGAGTCTTTGACACCATAAGTATTTGGTACTGTACCAGTCACAGGCAGTTCGCGATAAACTACCCCGCCGAGATCGCCTCCGGCACAGGGGGGCATGTACATGCTTTTGGCCGACTGTGCAGCCTGTATTTGTTGTGCAGTTTGCTTTTTGCTCCCTGTCCAGGTAAGCAATAAGCTCACAACCAAAGTGCCCACGAGGGAAAAAGAGTAGAATTTGTTCATGGCAATAAGTTTTTATCAATAAAAAGCTAATAAGATGTAGCCATGAGCAGCCACATATAAGGGGCTCCCCACGACTCCATCGTTGTAGAAAAAACACGGTCAGAAATAGCCTGTTACAGCCATTCCATCACGACCGCATCCATAAACAGAGGGAGAATTAGAACACCCTCCGTTGCCATGGCGGCAATGCCGGTTTTCTATAGTACGTTCTCTTAATCGGTTTGGGGTACATGACTCAAGCCTAAAATGTAACAGCTTGAAGCCATCTCACTTCAGGCATTTACACCTGCCATTACAGCAGAAAACAAGCTCAAATACAATACTCAAGAGTCTGGTTATGTATTTAGCGTGTGGTACAAAAGTGCCTCAAATAACGCCTGTCGGGTATTGAAACTGGCTTTTAGCACCTGAGGCATATCAAGTTTCAAATGCAAAGATAGCACTTTTTCTAAAAAAAACAAGCAGATGTCTATTTTTTTCTAAAAAATTTCAATCAGCCTCTCTGCTGTCAGAGACAACAGCTGGAAAATTACTATTACCGCCATGCGGCATCACAAGCCCTGCATCTTCCTGACAGCCACATACTCTCCACATCTCAGACGATAGAACAGCAAGCCTTTAAGCTGAGGTTGCAGTTCTATCACGTGATGCCCTTTGGGATAATAGGCATTGTTGCTATAAAGCGCTTTGCCCGAAACATCCAGTATCTGCAAATTCACCACGCCGCCTTCCGGCAAATCGAAAGCAATAGAAGTCTTATCGGTAAAGGGATTCGGGCTGTTTTGATAGAGCACGAACTCCTCGGCGCCTGAAGCAGGCTTGGCGTACAGCTCCACGGGAATGATCTCTCCCGCCCCATTGTAGGCCTCTGCCGAAGTATAAGAAGAACTCACATTCAACAGATCGCTCAACCAGGCAGATCCGGCCGACTTAAACACCAGACTAAAAAGCGCCTGGCCTCTGAGGTCCTGCACTTCAGGACTGGTCCAGGAGGTCGTAATGATGCCATCTGAGGCCCAATCGGTGCCAAAGTTGTCTTCTTCAGTTACCCCCGGAATCAGGCCTTCCAGGCTCAACAGCTCATTGTCAAAGTCAATGGTAAACTGATAGCCCAGCACTCTGCCACTCTCAGCGACAAAATCCACAGTAAAAGTTTCTCCTTCGGTGATGTAACGGTCCTCTATGCTGATGAGCAATTGGTCATCGGAATGCACGGAAACCTGCTCTTCGCCAAAATTAAAGGCAGAATCATTTAAATCACCCGTCTTGATGACCACAAAGTCCACGTTGAGCTGATCTTGCGTCAGGTTGGTAAAGGTGGCCTGCTGCAAGCCGGGGCTACTTCCGTTCAGATAGAAAAAGTACCAGGGTTTTTTATTGGGGAAAGCTGTTTGCAACAAAATGGCCTGATGCAATTCTACCAGATCCAACGTTGAGATACTCTGTGAATGGTTTACATCGGCAGCAAACTGCTTAAAAGGGCTATTCAAAGGATTGATGCCCAGAATATGCCATATCAGGAAAACCGCATCCAGGGTACTCACTCCCTTTAATGCTTCATCCTCTTTGACAGGCTCAATCACATAATTACCGGCTGCCGGCAGGGAAAGGCTGTAGTAGCCATCTTCATCCGTATAAGTAACATATTGTCCATCATTGACGGAAATCATGATGCCGGGCGCAGGATCGCTATCTTCCATCTGCAACAGGCCGGCAACGGTAACCATATCCTGGGCAGAAAGGGAAACCATCATAAGAGAAAGAGAAAGCAACAACAGGCATTTCTTGTAAAACAATCCGATCAAATGGGTAAAATTTCGTTTCATGGCATTGTTTTTAATTGAATAAACACCCTTTTTTGTAAAAGCGCAAAAACGCCATGCGACCCATCTTTCAGCTCATATCTTAGGAGTTTTTGGCGACTTTCAAGCCCAAAGAAACACCTTTTTTTTAAAAAAAGCAAACCCTATGAAAAAAAAAGGGCGCATTTCTGCAAATTTTAACATAAATAGAGACCTTTGCATATCTCTATCACCATTTAGCCTCACCCATCGTCATGAGAACACACACTTGGTTTATTCTGCTGGCAGGCCTGATTGTCTGCATGAGGTCGCTCTCAGCTCAAAGCCTGCAGGGCTATGTGCTGGACTATGTGCAGCACACGCCTCTGCCCTATGCCACTGTGCGGGTATTGAATACCGATTATGCCACTGTTTGCGACAGCGCGGGGCAGTTTGAGCTTGAGCTTCCTCCCGGGCTTTACAATGTAGAAGCCTCTTATCTGGGCTATCAGGCCCTGGTCAAGTATGAAGTCAGCACGCAGGTATCCAAGCCTACGGACTTGCTGTTTGAGCTCAAAGAGATGAGCACGGCTCTTCAAACGGTAGAGGTTTTGGCAGAAGCCTATAGCCATCGCCCCTCCGGCCCTCTGGCTTTGCAAAACATCGCCCTGCACGAGCTGGAAAACAGCCCGGGGGCCGTACTCGATTTGTCGCGTTTCGTCAAGACTTTGCCCGGCTTCTCGCCCAAAGTTTCCTTTGGCTACAACCTCATTGTGCGTGGCGGAGCGGCTTTTGAAAACAGTTTTTACATAGATGGCGTCAAGTTGCCTGCCATCACCCATTTTACGGTACAGGGCACCAGCGGGGGGCCGCAGGGGCTGCTCAACATCCTGACGCTCCGCAAGGCCGAGGTGCAGAGTACGGCTTTTCCGGAGGCGCGAGGCGAGGCCCTCAGCAGTGTGATGGAGTTGTACGCGCGCAAAGGACGACGGGACCGGTTTGGCGGAAGCCTGCTGCTCGGCGCTACGGACTGGGGCTTCATGTTGGAGGGGCCTATGGGTAAAAAATCTTCTTTTCTCTTTTCCGCACGCGAGTCCTTTTCACAACACGCCTTCAAGGCCATCGGCATCCCCGTGCTGCCGGCTTATTCGGATGTGCAGTACCACCAAAACATTCAATTTGACCTGCAAAACAGCCTGCAAATCACGGGCGTAGCGGCCTACGACAAATACACCCTCAACTTAGATGCCGAGCCCACGCCCGCCCTGCTCTACAACATCGGCTACATACCCGAAGGCAAGCAATTTCTCTACGCAGCAGGGGCCACCTACCGGCATCACTTAGAGAAGAGCGTTTACTCCCTCACACTCAGCCGCAACTTTTTTTACAACTTCGCCGAAAAATATGCCGATAACAGCTATGCTGAAGAAGACTTGTTGCGCAGATACAGCTCGGCCATAGCTGAAAACCACTTCAACCTGGCCTACAAAGAATACGGCACCCGGCGGGACTTCAGCTTTGGGCTGGATACCCGCTTTGACCAGGCCAGGATTGCGGAGTACCACCTCTTTGCCTACCGCCTGCCCGCGCCCGATACCACGCAATTCGACCACGCCATAGACCTCTTTCACTACGCCCTCTTCGGCTCCTACACCTACTACGCCTTAGACCGAAAACTGCGAACGCATTTCGGCCTTCGCATGAACGGAAACAACTACTCATCCCAAACGAGCAACCCCCTCCGGCAAATCTCCCCGCGGTTGTCCGTCTCCTGGCAACTCAACCATGCATGGACCTTGTCGGGGCATACGGGTTTGTACTACCAAATGCCGCCACACATCCTTCTCGTCTTTCAGGCGGTGGGCTCCCAAGAGCCAAAGACCAATAGAGAATCCCTGCGCTACATCCGGAGTCTTCATGCCGGAGCGGGTATAGAGCACACTACGGCCAATGGCTACCGCCTGCGCTTTGAGGGCTTTTACAAGAAGTACAGCCACTACCCCATGCTGCTGCGCGATTCCATTTCCTTCGCCAACGCCCAGGCCGATTACGTGGTCATAGGAGACCAGCCGGCCAATGACGATTCCAAAGGAAGGGTTTACGGTATGGAATTTCAGGTAAAACAAAAATTGCGCAAATCCATTTACTGGACGCTCTCCTTCACCTGGCTGCGCAGTCAATTTACGAATGCCGACGGGACCTATGCCTCTTCAAGTTGGGACAACCGCTACTTTGGCAACATCATCATCGGCAAGCGCTTTGGAAAAAACTGGCAAATCGGAGCACACTGGGTCATTGCCGGAGGTAGTCCTTACACCCCTTATGACTTAGAATTATCTGCCTTTCGGCAAATATGGGACGTGAACAGACGCGGCATTCCCGACTACAGCCGCATCAACGAAGAGCGCCTGAGGCCTTTCCATCAACTCAACCTGCGCTTAGACAAGCAGTTCGACTTTCGGAAATGGACGCTCTCGCTCTTCCTGGACCTGCAAAACGTCTATGCCGCGCCCATCCCCACCATTCCCTACCTCAGCCCGGCACGAGACGAAAACCAACTTGGGCCGGACGGCTATCCGGCGCTGATCGTAGATCCTCAGGACCCCGATAAGTATCAGATAGAAATGATTGACAATGCTACGGGGAGGGTGTTGCCGGCTTTGGGGATTATTGCGGATTTTTGAGGATTCGCCCTTGCTCCCTGTAGGTTACGAGGCTGAATACGGCTTTATTGCGATAGGTCAGGGAGTGAG
>WGBN01000227.1 GCA_015494245.1 Saprospiraceae bacterium
AACTTTAGATTTGTAATTCTCAAATAAGTCAACAACTGCTTTGGATGAACAGGCGTAATTTGCTCAACTGATTTCAACTCAACTATAACTTTTCCTCCTACAATTAAATCTGCCCTAAACCCTACAGGCATTTTTATTTCATCCCAATAAACAGGAATTGCTTTTTCTCTTTCAACTTGGATTTTTTGTTTTTCCAATTCATAACACATGATCTGTGCATACACTGACTCCAGCAATCCAGGCCCCAGGTTTACATGAATGTCATATGCTGTATTAACTATTATCCTTGCTATTTCGTTTTCTGTCATCATTAATTTCATTTATCAGAAGGGGCTATTTTCGCGCCTTTGCGAGAGACATTCAGAGCCTCCTCAAAAAGCAGCCCTTAACTTTCTAAACAAAAAAACTCTCACCAAAAAGCCTTCTTCGCGCCTTCGCGCCTTTGCGAGAGACCCCTACGCTACTAAACACTAAACATTCAAATAATTCATCAACGACTCAAAGCGCTCCTTCAAAGCATCGGAATACTCCTGCTCCGTAAAGACGCCTTTGATGGTATAACCAAAGCGTTTAAAAGCCGAGACGATGTCCTCCACCTCCTGGCGATTGACTTTAATGGTTACTTCAATCATAGCCGTTTTCAAATCGGAAGAGATAAAGGAGGCCAGCACGGCGGCGCCTTCGGCCTCTGCCAGGCGGCTCAGCTCTGCCAGGGAGTACTCCGTGCGATGCATCTCCAGCACGATGATGGCTCCGGGCTCTGAGAAAGACGCCATCTGCGTAAAATAATTGAGCAAAGCCTCCGGCTTAATCATGCCGATGTAGCGGCCCTCCTCATCTACCACAGGCAAGGCCGTAAGCCTGTACTCAGACATGACCGACATGACCTCAAAGACGTGGTCGTTCTCCCGGATCAAAGGAAAAGTAATGCTCAACTGATAGCTGCCCACAGCTTCCTCCACATCGTGCGCCAGAATATCGTCTTCCGACAAAACGCCCAGCAGTTGTTCGTGATTGACCACCGGCAGATGCAAAACGTTAAAGTCCTGCATGGTTGCCAGCGCCTCCTTACCGGTGGTTGAAGTGCTCAGGGGCAAAAGGTCGTTCGATATGAGATCTGCTGCGATCATAAAAAATTTGGATTCGGAAAAGCCTTTCTACTATCTTCTGTATGCTCTTCCATAACGAAAAAAAGAGGCATTTGTTTATGCCTCCCTGCGGCTATCGCTTGAGCTTTTCCAGCTCCCTGCGATATTCCATTTCTGTCAACATGCCCCGCTCTCGCAACTGCTTCAGCCGGTTGAGCTGTTCGAGCAAATCCGGTTCCTGCTGTTCGGGCTCTCCTTTGACTTCGATTTCTTTCTTCGTTTTTTTGCGTTTGAGGCGATAACCGGACTCCCTGAAGGTTTTAAAATCGGGCCGCGTTCGCAGCCAGGACAATGCTTCGTGGGTTTCAATGCGACTGAAATCGTCGAAGCCATATTGGACGGCTTTGTCCAGAGCCTCCAGAGCTTCTTTTTCTTTTTCTTCCAGGGAGTACAAACACGCCATGTTGAACAAGATGGCAGGGTTGCGGGGGTCCAATTTAAGGGCCTCGGAGAAGTTCTCCAGGGCCTTGTCGTAGTCAAAATTTTTAAAGGCCTCCTTACCCGACTTGATGAACTGCCTCAAGCGGGCATCGTAGGCTTTTTTATTTCTCACGCGCTCGGCAATTCGGCGGGCTTCAGCTTCTTCTTCGGCCGTCAGGGGGCGCCTGTGCGGATACCTGTTTCTCGATGAGCGGGGGCGGTAGTAACTGCGCGCGCGCTCCCTGTTAAATTTCCGGTCAAATTTTTCCTGGTCCATAAGGAAAAAAGCAAGCGCATCAATAAGACCCAAGACAGGAGTCAAACCGGACCCCATCAAAAAGACATACAGTATGCCCAACCCGATCTGTCCCAGATAAAAGCGATGTACGCCGGCCCAACCCAGCGTCAGCGCCAGGATGGCAGCAACATTTTTGTCTTTGGGTGTCCTCTTTCTACTCATCTGTCTTAGCGTCTTTTTGTGCGATTACGATGTATTGATAGTCCAAAACGGCATCGTAGGACGTATAGCTCTTAAAGCCTGCCTGCTCCAACTGCTGCTCCAAAACGTACAGGGGCATGCGCAAGGATTGGGGCGGGTTCTCCAAGGGGATTTTTTTCTTCTTGAAATCCACAATGACCAATTTGCCGCCTTCTGGCAAAACTTCGAGCAGGTGCCGCAAATAAGCCTCTTTATTTTGAATGTAAATGTACGTATTTACCAGCAAAATAATATCGGCCTCTCCGGGCTTCAAATGCGAGTTGTCCGGCTCTGCCAAACGGGTCTCAAAGCGGTCTTGCAACTCCTGCGGCAATTCTACCCGCTTGATGCTGTCCATAAACTCGATAAACTGCGGGTCAATTTCTATGGCGATGACGTGCCTGGCCTTGTGCGCCAGGCGACGGGCAAAATAACCCGAGCCCGCACCAATATCTGCAATCACTTTATCCGAGATATCTCCAAGCATGGAAA
>WGBN01000228.1 GCA_015494245.1 Saprospiraceae bacterium
GAGCGAAGAATGGCTGCAAGACCTCGAGCCCTTCGGTACCGACTGGCACAAGGAATTTCTGGAAATAGCCCCCTGGCTGATCGTAGTCTTCAAAAAAGCCTATGAGCTGAAAGACGGCAAGAAACAAAAAAACTACTACGTCAACGAGTCGGTGGGCCTGGCCTGCGGCTTTCTGCTCTCTGCCATCCATCATGCAGGCCTGGTAGCTCTCACCCACACGCCCAGCCCCATGAATTTCCTCCAAAAAATTCTGAACCGCCCCGAAAACGAACGCCCCTTCCTGCTCATCCCCGTCGGATACCCTCCCGCCGATGCCCAAGTGCCGGACATCCACAGAAAGTCCTTAGAGGAAATCGCAACTTTTTATTGAGGCTGAGGGTTTGCATCATACAGCAACCGGGCTGCAGAAGTTTCTACCTTGCAAAAAACGCCATGTGTACCGTAACTTACATCCCCACCGAATCGGGCTACCTCTTCACCTCCAACCGAGATGAAAGCCCCGGGCGCGCAGCGCCTCGTTTGCGCTTTCGCGAAATGGGAAAACTCCGGCTGCTCTATCCCGAAGACCCCCTGGCCCGGGGCAGTTGGATAAGCATCTCCGACGACCAACGCCTGGCCTGCCTGCTCAACGGCGCTTTCGTCAAACACCGCCGCCAACTCCCCTACCGCCGCAGCCGGGGCCTCATGCTGCTCGACCTCTTCGCCTTTGAAGATTTTCAGGCTTTCGCCAAACATTACACCTTTAAAAACATGGAGCCTTTCACCCTCATAGGCATAGAGGGCAGAGATGTACACGAATTTCGTTGGGACGGCCAACAACTCCACCACCAACAGCTGCCGGCCGACAGCTCGCACATCTGGTCATCGGCCACGCTCTACCCCGCCGAAATGGCCGCCCAACGCCGCCAATGGTTCGACGACTGGTGGAAAACCCGCGAAAAAAACTGGGAAAACACCTTCCTCTTCCATCTCACCGCCGGCTGCGGAGACCCCCACAACGACATCGTCATGAACCGCGCAGGCAAAGTCATGACCGTCAGCATCTCCTCCATACAAAAGACCAACGAACAATTTACCTTCAGACACTACGACCTGCTCCAGACACCCCAACCGGCTTTTGAAAAAGGCGTGGTGGAGACCTTATGCTTACGTGACGCGTGACGAACGTAACAGACGTGACGAACGTGACAGACGTGACAGACGTGACGAACGTGACGAACGTGACAATCGTGACAATCGTAGTCAGGTCATGGCTGGATGGGGACTCAAAAGCGAAGTTGTAAACTCACCACGGGGTTCACGGCACCCACGGAGAAGGACACGGAGAGGCGATACGGGCAAAAAAAACATCCTCATAGAGGTCAACTTTTCCACGGGTAGAGTTCAGGCTGGCTAAAAGTCCGCTGAGCGTGCGAGGCAGGCTTTAGCCTGCCCCGCCCCGATTTCGCCGATTCAACCGATTCGACCAATTTCACCAACCGACAACAGACAACAGACAACCGACAACCGACCTCTACCTCACCAAAGTAACATCTCCCCTAAAGAGCAGCACCTCGCCGTCTTCAAACTCCACTTCGATCAGATAGACATAGACGCCGCTGTTGGCCTTTTGGCCGCGGTAGGTGCCATCCCAGCCCTCGTACTCGGCGGGTTGGGCGGGCAGGTTGGTGCGCTCGTAGAGGAGGGCGCCCCAGCGGTCAAAGATGCGCATGCTGCGGATGGCGCGCACGCCCTTGCCGGTATAGACCTGGAAGAAGTCATTGTAGCCGTCGAAATTGGGCGTGAAGATGTTGGGAATGTAAACGTTGAGGTTTTTATCCACTTCGATGTAAATGGAAGCCGTGGCAGGGCAGCCATTGACATCCTGAATATAAACGTTGTATTGCTGAGAAGTGATGGGGCGTACCCAGGGTTGCAGAGAATCCGCGCCAAAACTCAGGTAAGTCAGGGGCGTCCAGGCAACGGTGTCTATGGGCAGGGAGGTCTGGAAGGCATCGTACTCAATTTGCACGCTGTCGCCCAATTCCACGACCATGCTTTCGGGATACTCCAGGATGAGCGGAGCGGGCTCGCCGATCACGATGCTGGTGTCCACTGTACAACCCGTGCCATCGTAAACCGTGATGGAGTGTACGCCGGCAAAAACCGGAATGGGCGTACCCAGCGGCTGCTCGGAAGTGTTGTCCACCGAAAAGGTAAACCAGATGGAGGACAAGCCGTTGCCGCCATAGGCCGTATCAATCACAATGGTCGTCTGCTGGCCGGCGCAGGGGATTTCTTCCACAGGCCCCAGCTCAAATTGGATGGGCTCCGGCTGATAAACCGTAAAGAGCAAATCATCACTACAGCCATTGATGTCGGAAACCGTTACGCTATAGACGCCGGCAGAGAGATTGGAAGCCGTGTTGGAGTTGGGAGGTGCAATTCCCCCACCCCAATTGTAGAACAAATCTCCGCTGATGTCGAGGTTTCCGCCCTGAGCGCCTACGACTACAGTAGCATCTGAATCGCCGTAGCAACTCACGGAGTCCTGGCTGGAGGTCTGATCCACAAAGACCACAAAGGGCGGCGGCTCTTCTACCGTAGCGGCAAACTGAAACTGACAGCCATTGTCATCTGTAATCGTCGCCACATACATGCCCTGCGGCAGGTTCTGAATCACTGCTCCCATATCGCCATTGCTCCAGGAATAGCTGTACGGCGGCATGCCTCCCGTAACATCCATAGAGATGCTGCCATCGGACAGGCCAAAGCAACTCACGCGATTGACTTCCGTATCGGGCCCCGGCTCCAAAGGCGGCGGAAAGGGGATGAACACAGAATCCGTTACCGTACAGGTGCCATCGGAGATGATCACGTATTGCATGTCCTGACACAGTTGTACGGCTGTACTGACATCCGTGCCCGAGTCCATCTCGCCGGAAGACCAGCTAAAGGAGAACACACCCGGACTGCCATCGCTGTAAGCCGCCGAAACCGTAGCCTGGCCGTCACAGGGAACGCCCTGGCTGAGATAGCAGCTCACCGGCTCAATGCTATTGAAATCAAAGGTCGCCTGTATGGCAGGCGGGTCCGTAATGGTCAGATTGACAACCACAGGCGTACAGTTGTTGGCATCCGTAACCGTTACGGAATAGTCGCCCGCCGTAATGGTAGCGCCACCAATGCCCGAAGAGCCCAGGCCGTCAAAGGCATCCACCGACCAATCGTAGTAGTAAGGCTCCGTTCCTCCGCTGAGGAAAACCACAGCCCCACCATTGCCATCTCCCGGACAGGGCGGAGAGAAAGTCGTCATGCTGTCCAAAACCAGCGGTGTAGGTGCAATGACCATAGCGCTGTCTATGGTTTCACAGAAAGACTCATCGGTAACCGTAACCACATATGTACCCGGACTGAGGTTCATGATGCTGCTCAGGGATGCGCCGCTTTGTCCGTTAGACCAGTTGTAATTGGAAATGGGCGCTCCGCCCGGACCCGGCTGGGCAAAGACGATGAGCTGGCCGTCGTTGCTGTCGAAGCAGGGCAGCGTATCGTTTTTAAAATCCGTAATGACCGGCGGCACCGGCATGTTGATGGTCAGGCTCACGGAGTCCTGACAACCATTGGCGTCCAATACAATGACCTGGTAGTCTCCGGCAGAGAGGCCCGTAGCAGTAGAGTCCGTTTGTCCGAAGATACCCCAGTTGTAGAAATAGGGATAAGTACCGCCCGTAACGATCACAGAGGCCGAGCCGTCATTGCCTACCGTACAACTCTCCGGCACTACATCACCGGCCATGATGTCGAGCACAGGAGGCTCTATCAGTTCAAAGGTGTCGGTAGTCATACAGCCCTGGTCGTCGGTAAGCGCCACCACATAGTTGCCGGCGCAAAGGCCATTCAAAGCGCTGGTGTTGGCGGTATTGACAGGAGGCGGCGGCGCCGGCGTACCCGACCAGGAGAAGGCATAGCTGTTGGAAACGCCGCCTACCGTCGTAGCCTGCACTTCAATAGAGCCGTCACAAATGCCGTTGCAGCTGATGCTGTTTACGGCATTGGCATTGAGCAGCAACTGCTTAACCGCGCCCACTGTGATGGTAAGGCTGTCCTGACAGCCGTTGCCATCCGTTACAATAACCTGATAATCTCCATCCGTGAGATTGGCAGCCGTAGAAGTCGTCGCCTGATCTATCTGGAAGAGGCTGGGCCATTCGATGTTGTAAGCCGTGAAGGGATCGGGTGTGCCTCCTGAGACATCCACTGTGATGCTGCCATCGGGCAGGCCCGAGCAGGTCGCATCCGAAACATTGGAAGCCAGGATGAGCAGGGGCGAAGGCTGCGCCAGGAAAGTGCTGCCCGAGGTGGTACAGCCCGTAACGTTGTCGGTGATGGTAACGAAGTAAAGCCCCGAGGGCACATCTGTAATCGTGGCATCCGTTTGCCCGCCCCCCCAGCTAAAGGCGTACTGAGGACCCGGATTCGTAATGGCCACGCTATCGAGCACCAAAATGGCCGTTACATCCCCCAAACCTCCGTTACAGGCGGGTTGCACCTGGTTGAAGATGACGTTCATCTGCGGCCCTGCGGGAATGGTGATGGTATCCACTTGCACATTCATGGTCGGCATTGTCTGATCGGTGATGGTTACCGAATAATCGCCTGCCATCAGGTTGGTCGCCGTAAAGCTGCCCCCCTCGGTATTGATGGTTCCCGGGCCCTGTACGGGGCCGCTGGGCAGAGCCTGCCAGGTGATGGTATAAGGCGAGGCGCCATTGGAAACCGTTACGGTAAAACTTCCATCAGATATGTCGGGACAAGAGACGCTATCCACCACATAAGAAGTCAGCAAGGCCGAAGAGCTCACCGTTACAGAGCCATCTATGCCGTTGAAGCCCAGCAAATCGGTGGCGCTGGTGATCTCATTCACTCCCGTCGGCGAGAAAGCTACGGGGCTGACATCGCCAAGATTGCCTATGATGTCGAAGCACAACTCAAACAAAACCGCACCATTGGGCACGCTCACAGGCGTAAGCCCCGGAGACACCCAGCTGGAAATGATGAGGTTGCCCGCAGCATTGAAATCCGCAGCATCTAAGCCCGTCAAATTGGCATTGAAATTCTGTGCACCGGTAAAAGAAAGAATGGCCGGATCAAAATTGATGGCCAATTGCATAGAGACGATATCCGTAAAATCAGTTGCCGTTACAGGCACACAGACCGTACCCCCCGGGATGCCCTGATCATTGGCAATTTCCAGGGTCACATTGACACAGGCGCTCATATCCATCTGAAAGGCAGCACCGCAGCTCTTGCCGTCTTCGATGGTGATGTTGTAAAGCCCCGATACAGGTACGGTGAAAGTAACCACATCGCCGTGATTCGGCACCCCTGAGGTGATGGTACCCGTAATGCTCGGATCGGCATCATTGACGATGGTGATGTTGTAAGCTCCACCGTCAAATTCAGGCAGGCCGCCCTGCACGATGAAGGAGCCTTCGCAGCCCGAAGCCCCGGCATTGTTGTTGATGTTGGTAGCATCAATGGCATTGAGGTAAACCACGGCAAAAGCGGCATTTACATTGGCATTGACACAGGGGCCGTTCATTTCGTACAGCGCCTGATAGGCTGTATCGGTACCGATGATGGTCGTAACGAGCGAGTCGAAGGTGATGGGCGCCCACCAATAGAGAGCCGGTGCGCCGCCATTGAAGAAGTTGATCAGGCTTCCGTCGTTGAAGAAGAGGATGTCTCCATTGAGGTTGCCCTCGGTAGCCACCCAAAAATCTCCGGGAGGCGGAGGGTTCATCACCAGGCAGGGGTCAGTGGCGATGTTGGGCAGGTCGGGCCCCATGACGATGGGCGGGCAGTTGTAAAAGGCATAGCCGATGCCCGGAGCCGTCGTGGGGTCGGGATCACCGCTGAGGTTGGCATCGCCATTGTGGAGTATCTCCACCATATCTCCAAAGCAGAGGTACATGGTATCCAGGTCCACATCATTGCTCTGGGCCGTAATGGTGCCGAGAGAAACCGTACCGGCAAAGTTTTGCTGACCTACCGGACAGGCAAAAGTGCTTTCCAGCCCCTGCATCTGAGGAGGCGTAAAGGATATCGTACTTCGAGGCGTTTGGGCTTGCAAACTCAGAGCAAAAAAAAGAGCGGGAAACAGGAGGATGGAAAGTCTCTTCATCATAACAATTGTCTGATTTATTTTCAGGGGCTTATTTCATGGGACTCCCCGCGACAGGAAGCGATTGAAAGGCACAAAAGTACGGAATAATACCCATCATTCTAAGGAATTAAGGTATGCAAATACCGAAATGTTTGTTGTCGAACAAAAGAAGGCTGCCAAAACCCAGGTGCAGTGCCGGTAAAACGCGACAGGCATTTCAATTAGTATTACTCAAGCTCCCAACAGCACCCTGTCCACCCAATTGCTGCCAAAAGCATAGGGCAAAAAGCCGGTAGAGGGTATGGGTTTTGTGATGATGAGGTCGGCTCTCATCCCGCGGGCCAGGGCTCCGCACTCAGCTCCCAGCTCCAGGGCATGGGCGCCATTGACGGTGGCGGCTTGCAGGGCTTCGGCCGGCAGCAGGCCGCATTTGATACAGGCCAGCGAGACGGAAAAGGCCATGCGCCCCGAAGGCGAAGAGCCCGGGTTGTAGTCGGTGGCGAGCGCCAGGGCCAGGCCCCGATCTACCATTTCGCGGGCGGGCGGATAGGGGTCGTTGAGAAAGAACGGAGCCGAGGGCAGGATGGTGGCGATGGTGTTGGCTTTCGCCAAAATTTTCAGGTCTTGCTCGCTCATCACTTCCAGATGGTCCACCGAAACGGCGCCATGCCTTACGGCCGCTTCGACGCCCCCCATAGCGTTGAATTGATTGACATGCACCTTGGGCTTCAGACCGCATTTGGCGAAAGCCTCTAAAATTTCTTCCATTTCGCTTACGCTAAACGCCACCCTTTCGCAAAACACATCCACGTAATCGGCCAGATTTTCGTCGGCGATGCGGGGCAGCATCTCGTCTATGATGAGGCGGATGTAGGCCTCGCGGCGATCGCGATACGCGGCGGGCAGGGCGTGGGCACCGAGGAAAGTCGCTTTGACGGGGGCCTCGCTCACTTCCTTCAGGTGCCGGATGACGCGCAGCATTTTGAGCTCGCCTTCGAGGCTGAGGCCGTAGCCGCTTTTGATTTCGATGGCTCCCGTGCCCATGCTGCGCACTTCTTCCAGCCGTTGCAGGGCCTGCTCGAAGAGCTGTTCTTCGGGCATTTCGCGCAAGCGGGCGGCTGAATTCAGAATGCCACCGCCGGCGCGGGCAATTTCTTCATAGCTTCTGCCCTGAATGCGCTGCACAAATTCGCCTTCGCGCCAGGCGGCAAAGACGAGATGGGTGTGCGAATCCACCCAGGCAGGCAAGACCGAGCCGCCCCCTGCATGAATCTCCTCATCTGCCCGGGGAGGTGGATTCTCCGCGGCCACACCGAAATCTGCCACGCGCCCGTCCTCAATCAAAAGCCAGGCATTTCGCAGCTCGGGCAGCTCTTGCAGGGCCTTGCCACGCAGCAAAGGTGGGGGCGCCGGATAGGCCCCTATGAGGCGGTCTATGTTTTTTATCAGTGTTCTTTGCATGAGATTTTGTTTCTTTGCACTCTCTAAGAGCATCTTGGAGCTATCGAAAACCTGCTTTCAGCTGTTTTTCTTCGAGCAAACTCCAGGGGCTTTTGTTGCACCCAAACTCCGCTGCAAGATAAAAAGGGGTTTGCAAAAGCTGCCCGATTTCTACAAAAAGGAAAAAACAAACATTATGGCACGCATCCATGCAGCAATCACGGGCGTTCACGGCTACGTTCCCGATTTTGTCCTGACCAATGCAGATCTGGAAAAAATGGTGGATACCAACGACGAGTGGATTCGCACTCGCACGGGCATCAAAGAACGCCACATCTTGAAAGAACCCGGCAAAGCCACCTCCGACATGGCGGTAGAGGCCGTCAAAGGCCTGCTGGAAAAAACCGGCACCGACCCCATGGAAGTAGATATGGTCATCTGCGGTACCGTTACGGCAGACATGCACTTTCCCGATACGGCCAACATCGTTGCCGACAAGGTAGGCATGAAAAATGCCTTTTGCTTTGACCTCAACGCCGCCTGCTCCAGCTTTTTGTTTTCGCTGGTAACGGCTTCGCACTACATGGAGTCGGGGCGCTACAAAAAGATCATCGTCATCGGGGCCGACAAGCTGTCTGCCGTGGTGGACTATACCGACCGCTCTACCTGCATCCTCTTTGGCGATGGTGCCGGCGCAGTCATGCTGGAGCCCTCCGAGCAGCCTACCGGCGTGCTGGACTACATCCTCAAAAGCGACGGCTCCGGCCGCGACTTGCTGTATCAAAAAGGGGGTGGCTCGCTGTATCCATGCTCCAAAGAGACCTTGGAAAAGCGCATGCACTACATCTATCAAGACGGCCGCAAGGTGTTCAAGTATGCCGTAGAGGGCATGAAAAACACCCTGCTCGAAGTGATGAAGCGCAACAATCTGACCAAAGACGACATCAAATGGCTGGTGCCTCACCAGGCCAATATGCGCATCATTGAGTACGTCGCCAAAATGGCCGACTTCCCCATGGAGCGCGTGATGATCAACATTGACAAATACGGCAATACCACCTCGGCCACCATCCCACTTTGCCTGTGGAACTACGAAGACCAGATCAAGCCCGGAGATAAGCTCCTCCTCACCGCCTTTGGAGGCGGTTTCTCCTGGGGCTCCATCCTCGTAGAATGGGGGAAACCCGGGAAATAATCCGGGCAAAAAACATCTGAGGCAAAAGCGCATTTGAATGCCCCTAAATGCCTATATTTGTCGCGCAAAATCAAAAACCCGAAGCCGCCACCTATGGTGACGGCTTCTTTTAACGAACTCAAACTCCTTATGGCCAACACCAGTGACATCCGCAACGGACTTTGCATTGAGCACAACAACGACCTGTGGACCATTGTAGAATTTCAGCACGTAAAACCCGGCAAGGGCAACGCTTTCGTGCGCACCAAGCTCAAAAGCCTCACCCACGGACGTGTGGTCGAACACACCTTCCCGGCAGGGCATAAAATATACCCCGTCAGAGTAGAGCGTCGCAAGCATCAGTTTCTCTACAAAGACGACATGGGCTACCACTTCATGAACACAGAGACCTACGAACAAACCGCCCTGGACGAAAAACTGATTGACAACCCGGGCCTGCTCAAAGAAGGTATGGAAGTAGATGTGCTCTTCCATGCAGAAAAAGACCTGCCCCTGAATATGGAAATGCCCGCTCACGTCATTGTAGAAGTTACCTACACCGAGCCGGGCCTCCGGGGCGACACAGCCACCAACACCTTAAAACCCGCTACCATAGAAACGGGCGCGGAAATCAGGGTGCCTCTCTTTGTCAATACAGGAGATTTTGTCAAAGTAGATACCCGCACGGGCGCTTATATTGAGCGCGTCAAGAAATAAAAATGATTTCCTATGACCTTCAAAGAAATCCAGGAGCTCATTAAGCTGGTCAATAAGAACAAGCTTTCCGAGTTCAAACTCAAAGACGGTGATTTTGAAATTGCTATTCGCACGGAAAAATACGCCAAAAGCAAAACTGCCGGCTCCGCTGCACAGCCTCAGACGACTCAAATCATCACGCAGCCCGCTGCTGCGACTCCGCCACCACCCCCTGCTTCGGCTCCTGTAGAAAAGGCCGCTGAAAAGCCCGCTGCCGAAGACACGAGCAAGTACCTGGAAATCACCTCCCCCATGGTAGGCACTTTCTATCGCTCATCGGCTCCCGACAAGCCGCCTTATGTAAAAGTCGGAGACACCGTCGAACCGGGCACCGTCGTGTGCATCATCGAAGCCATGAAGCTTTTCAACGAAATTGAAGCGGAAGTGAGCGGCAAGATCGTCAAAGTCATGGTTGAGGATGCCCAGCCGGTAGAGTTTGGCCAGGTGCTCTTTTTGGTAGAACCTGCGTAAACACAGCAAGCGGAAAACACACGGGATGTTTAAAAAAATACTGATTGCCAACCGGGGCGAAATCGCCCTGCGCATCATACGTACCTGCAAAGAAATGGGCATCAAAACGGTGGCCATTTACTCCACTGCCGACAGCGAAAGCCTGCACGTGCGCTTTGCCGACGAGGCCGTTTGCATCGGCCCGCCCTCTTCGGCGGAATCTTACCTGAAGATTCCCAAAATCATGGCAGCAGCAGAGATCACCAATGCCGATGCCATACATCCGGGCTATGGCTTCCTCGCCGAAAACGCCTCCTTTGCTGAAGTCTGCCGCGAGTACGACATCAAGTTTATCGGCCCCCAGCCGGAGCACATTCGCAAAATGGGCGA